>JAGAVZ010000027.1 GCA_017941635.1 Cellulosilyticum sp. | reverse complement strand
TAGAAGAACTAGGATATAAAAGTATTACCAAGAGATATCAATTGATACATTAATTCTTTAATGAACCGCCGTATACGGAACCGTATGTACGGTGGTGTGAGAGGTCGGATAATCAATTAATGATTATCCTCCTACTCGATGCCCAAAATAATTGATGTGTTAGTAAATAAAGTAACAATATAAAATTTTGTTAGTATAGATGGGTTTAATTACTAGACCTAGAAATTAACTGTTATAAATAGGATAAATATTAGACTCTTGAAAGTGAAATTAAATATAAGAGTAATGTTTTGTAAACTCTTATAAATGTATTTAGTTATAAGAGTGTCGTTTAATGAAATCTTGTAAATGAATTTAAATACTAGAGTATAGCTAAAGACTCTTATAATTGAATAAATACTAGAGTAATATAAGTTACTCTTATAAATGTATTTATTTAAAAGAGTGTAAAAATAAATTTTTCGAAGTAAGTAAAAGTGAGGGAGTAATTTCATTTGATGAGAAATATGTAATTTATGTAGATAGAAAACAAAGATGTTCATATCTAAAAACATAAAATCCTAAAACATAAGGAGATAGGAAGAATATGAAAGCAGATACTACATATCAAGAAAATAAGATTAAATATCTCGAACAAAGAGAGAAAAAAACTATGACCTTAAAAGAACTCAAAGAACAGTATGGAATTAGTACATTAAGTAAAGCTAAGAAAATTGTACAACTAGAAGGGTTTCCCAAATTGAAAGTAGGAAATCAGATACTAATTTTACGTTCAAGAGTAGATGAATGGTTTGAAAACAATATTGGATTAGAGATTTAATAAGGAGGATTAGGAGAATGAGTAAAAGAAGACCAAAAGGAACAGGTTCAGTAAGAAAGGAAAAATTAGCTAATGGAAAAGTTAAATGGAAAGGATATGTAGTTTGTGGATATAGTACTGAGGGCAATCCTAAAAGAAAATGTTTTTCGGGAGATACACAAAAAGAAGTACAAGAAAAGATGGCAGCGTTTCAAGTAGAACAAATGAATAGTGTTAAAGTTACATCAAAGAAACAATCAATAAAAAGTAATATCTCGTTACAAGATTACGTAGCATACTGCTTATTTAAGAAACAATTTAATAAACTTAAAGAGACCACCCTAGCACGATACAACTGTACTTTAGAAAATCAAATAGAAGGAAGTAATCTAGGTAAAATGCCAATAAACACAATTACTAACGAAGACTTAGAAGATTATTATGACTCATTAATGGAAGAATATGAAATGAGAGAGAGTAAACGAAAAAAGAATCCTGAAAGCTATATTAAAAATGTACACAAGCTTATTAATAAATCTTTAAAAGTAGCGGTTAAAGAGGGATTGATTCATGAAAATCCAGCTAGTGAAATAGACTTACCAAAAACAATGTTTGAAGTAGAGGAGGAAAGATTGATGTATTTTAAGGAAGAGGAACAAAAGGAATTTTTAAAATCAGCAGTAGGTAATCGATATTATGCACTGTTTCTTATGGCATTTAGAACAGGATTAAGACAAGGGGAGTTAATTGGATTAAGATGGTCAGATATCAATTTTGATGAAAAATATGTTTATGTAAGAAGAACAACAAAAACAATTTCAGTTTTAGATGAAGAAAGAAATAAGCATTATATGACTATAGAAACTGAACCAAAGACAAAGTCTAGTAAACGAAAAGTACCACTAACTCCAGAGTTGATAGAAGAATTAAAAAGACATAAGAAACAGTTACTAAAAGAACAAGATAAAAATTATGAGGTTTATTTTCATTTTGAGGATTTTGTATTTCCAACAGAATGGGGGACAATGGTTGATGCAAGGAATTTGACGAGAACATATCAAAGGATTTTAAATAGAGCAGATATTTCTTATAGAAATTTTCATAGCATTAGACACACATTTGCTACAAGATTATTCGAAAAAGGTGTAGCACCTAAAAAAGTACAAAAGTTAATGGGACATAAAGATATTGCAACGACTATGAACATCTATACACATATTAATGAAGAGGCTTTATATGATGATGTAGCATTATTAGATAGTTAGATTGAAATAGCAATAAGATTATAGAGGATGAATCATATGTATAATTGAGAAATACATATGGTTCATTTTTTTTTCAATACAAAATAAGTGCAAAATACATATGAGATAATCTATATAGAGAATACAGAGGAGGTGGATAGAAGTATTAGGTGCATATGAGGTGCATATAAATATTAAAATTATAAATTGGTTCATATAATAGAAAACGAAAAAAGCTTGAAAAATGAAGGTTTTCATAATAAAATATAAGAAATAAAGGGTATGACTAGGGCTCAGAATGTCGTGGGTTCGAATCCTACCGCGTGTGGTAAAGAAAAGAGAGAAGACTTACCTCGTAATGGAGGTAGGTCTTCTCTCTTTTTTTAGAATAAATATTTATTTACAAAAATGTCTATTAGCAGTGTACCTATTAGACTACAACTAATCAAAATAAAAATTTGAACTGCATTAGCGAAGGTTTCATTTTTTACTTGCCTTAGTTTAAAGTGGTCAATGTGATGTTTGACTGGTACAAATGTAATGAAACTAGCTAAGCAAATCCAAGGAAGATGATTGGTTAAAATGGCTATTAAGATAAATATATAAACTGAATAATAGCTGATTTCCCAAAGAATTAAAGCTTTTTCTTTTCCTATATAAACAGGGAGTGTATAATGCTTAGCTGATAAATCTTTTTCGACGTCACAAATATTATTGGCAAACATAATATTACTAGCTGTAATCATAAATGGCATAGAAACAGTTATGATAGCAATTAGTAGCTTGAGATTACATTGCATCATTAATTGATTTGCTCGAATCTGTAGTATAAATAAATCTGTATTAAAAGCATGGATGTAAATACTGATAAAAGTAAGGGTAAGCCCTATCGTTGTACCAAAGAAAAATTCACTTAAGGGTGTGTGTGAGATAGGTACAGTTCCTTTAAGATATAAAATGCCTACAATAAGACAACTTAGACCAAGAATAAGGACTAGAAAATTAGTTAAATACGCTAAATATAGGCCCAACGACATTGCTGTAAAAAACATTGAGGTAATGAGATATTTCGCATGTTTTGGATTTAGTTGTTCTCGTATGATGGGGTTATGTACTTCTGAAACTGTTATTTGGTTTTCTTTTTTGCACTTCGTATAGTGATTGAGCATGTAAATGGTCATATCAAAAAACAGTAAGCTAAGAAACAGAATGATTGCATGTAATGGCATAAATGTATCGAAAGCGTAAAGAGCATATAGACTTCCAAATATAAATGGCAAAATACTAATGAGTTTAGTACGAATGCTAACTAGAGTAAAAAAACTAGTAATAGACATAGATGTCCTCCTAAATGATTTGTTGTAAATATTATATAGTAATGCAGTAAAATGATGCAAGATAATGAGCAAATATAAGAACTCTGACCAAATGTAAAAAAAATATCATATAACATAAAAATCGCTTACAAACACTTTACGTGAATTTTACTTGTAGACGATTAAATTTTTTACATAGAAAGATTAATATGATGTTGTAAGAAACAAAACAAAAAATGGAAAAGACAATGTGAATTTAAAAGAAAATAAAAGGGAGTAATAGCGATGAAAAAGTTAACGAGCAAATTAGTGGGGGTATTATTATTAACAGGAATGGTAACTGGATGCGGAGCATCTAGTGGAGAAACAACAGAAGCTGATTTTGATATGACAAATGAAATCTCAGTAATCTCAAGAGAAGACGGTTCAGGAACAAGAGGCGCTTTTATTGAACTTCTAGGCATTGAACAAAAAGACGCTGATGGTAATAAAATTGATTACACAACAGATGAAGCCATGATTACAAACAGTACATCTGTTATGATGACAACGGTAGCAGGAGATGAATATGCAATTGGATATATTTCTCTTGGTTCTTTAAATGATACAGTAAAAGCAGTGGAAATTGATGGAGTAGAAGCAACTGCTGAAAATATTAAAAATGATAGTTATAAAGTAGCAAGACCGTTCAATATTGCAACTATGGGTGAAGTAAGTGAAGCAGCACAAGATTTTATGAACTTTATATTGAGTGAAGAAGGTCAAAAAGTTGTGGAAGATAATGGTTATATTTCAGAGGGTAATAGTGGCACATTCACAAGCAATAATACAACAGGAAAAGTAGTCATTGCTGGTTCATCTTCAGTAACACCAGTTATGGAAAAATTAAAAGAAGCATATGGAGTAATTAATGCAGGAATTGAAATCGAAATTCAACAAAGTGATTCAACAACAGGTATGACATCTGTTAAAGATGGCATCTGTGATATTGGTATGGCATCTAGAGAACTTAAAGATAGTGAAATAGAAAGTGGTCTTAATGCAGTAGCTATCGCTATGGATGGTATTGCAGTAGTTGTTAACAATGAATCACCCGTAGAGGAGTTATCAAGTGAAACAGTTAAAAATATCTATGTAGGAGAGGTAACAACTTGGGAAGAGGCTGTTAAGTAATAGGTAAACTTGAACAATAGTAAACTTGGATACAAAACAATGAATTAAATAGTAATAGATTTAATCTAAACCCTGATGGAAGGAAACGAAGGTTATGAAAAAATATAAAGAAAAGATTATGGAAAACGTCTTTTTACTTACAGCATGTGTTTCCATATTATCAGTTGCTCTAATCTGTATTTTCTTATTTGCAAATGGGATTCCAGCAATTAAGGAAGTTGGGTTAGGCGATTTTTTACTAGGACAAAGATGGAAGCCGGGTAACGAGTTATATGGTATTTTTCCTATGATTTTAGGAAGTATTTATGTGACAGTAGGTGCACTTATAATAGGTATACCAATTGGAATTTTGACAGCAGTATTTATGGCAAGATTTTGTCCCAAAAAACTTTATCGTTTTTTAAAGCCAGTTGTAGAGCTTTTAGCTGGTATTCCATCAGTAGTTTACGGATTTTTTGGCCTTGTTGTATTGGTACCATTTGTAAGAGAAACATTTGGTGGACAGGGAACAAGTATTTTTACTGCATCTTTATTATTAGGAATTATGATTCTACCTACAATTATTGGTGTAGCAGAAGCAGCAATTAGAGCTGTACCAAATAGCTATTATGAAGGGGCGCTTGCATTAGGTGCAACTCATGAGAGAAGTGTATTTTGTACGATTTTACCTGCGGCAAAATCAGGTATTATGGCAGGAGTTGTTTTAGGTGTTGGTAGAGCCATTGGAGAAACCATGGCGGTGATTATGGTAGCTGGTAATCAAGCAAGAATACCAAATGGAATTTTTAAAGGGATAAGAACACTTACAGCTAATATTGTTATGGAGATGGGGTATGCAGCAGATCTTCACAGAGAAATGCTCATAGCAACAGGTGTTGTACTTTTTATCTTTATTCTTCTTATTAATGTTACATTTTCATTTATTAAAAGAAAGGAGCGCTCGTAATGCAAGAAATAGGCGTAAAATTAAATTCAATTGAACAAAGAACGTTAGACAAGAAGCCTAATGAATCTAAAAAACATAAAGAGGCTCCTATTAGAGGGATTAATCAGCAGACTTTGATGCAAAAACTTAAAGGTTATATAAGGGCTCCAGGTTCTCTTCTTTTATTAATGGCAGTTCTTTTAGGTGCAGGAGTAACAGTAAGTGTATTAGGACTATTAGTAGTCTATATTCTTATGAAAGGTATTCCACATCTTTCTTTAAATCTATTTGCTTGGGAATATACTTCAACTAATGTTTCCATGATGCCAGCTATCATAAATACTTTGATGATGACAGGATTAGCACTTTTAATAGCGGTTCCTTTTGGGATTGGTGCAGCAATTTACTTAGTAGAATACGCAAAAAAAGATAATAAGTTGGTAGGTCTAATTAGGGTAACAGCAGAAACACTTACGGGAATTCCTTCTATTGTATATGGATTATTTGGAATGTTATTTTTTGTAACAACTTTGGGATGGGGATACTCGATTATAGCAGGGGCTTGTACGGTAGCTATTATGATTCTTCCAGTTATTATGAGAACCACAGAAGAAGCTTTGCTTTCTGTACCAGATAGTTATAGAGAAGGCAGTTTTGGACTGGGTGCAGGTAGACTGAGAACAGTATTTAGAATTGTCCTTCCAGCAGCTATTCCAGGAATTTTATCAGGAATTATTTTAGCTATTGGTAGAATAGTAGGTGAAACAGCAGCATTAATGTATACATCAGGAACAGTAGCAGATGTATCTACAGGGTTAATGGATTCAGGAAGAACATTAGCTGTCCATATGTATGCATTATCAAGTGAAGGACTTCATACGGATCAGGCATATGCAACAGCAGTTGTACTTCTGGTAATTGTAATGGGGATCAATTGGCTTGCAGGAGTTGTATCAAAAAGAATTTCGAGAGGATAATAAGATGAGTAAATTTAGTATAGAAAATTTAGACCTATATTACGGTGATTTTAAGGCATTAAAAAATATTAATTTAAAAATTGAAGCAAATAAAATTACAGCATTTATTGGACCATCAGGATGTGGAAAATCTACTTTTCTTAAGTCTTTAAATCGTATGAATGATTTAGTAGAAGGTTGTAAGATTACAGGAAAAGTATTATTAGACGATGAAGATATTTATGGAAATATGGATATCAACATGCTTAGAAAAAGAGTAGGTATGGTATTTCAAAAGCCAAATCCATTTCCGATGAATATTTATGACAATATTGCTTTTGGTCCTAGAACTCATGGAATTCGAAACAAAGCTCAGCTTGATGAAATAGTAGAAAAATCATTAAGAGATGCAGCCATTTGGAATGAAGTAAAGGATAGATTAAAGAAAAGTGCTTTAGGACTTTCAGGTGGTCAACAACAAAGACTTTGTATTGCAAGAGCATTAGCAGTAGAGCCAGAAGTCATTTTAATGGATGAGCCAACATCAGCGCTGGATCCAATTTCAACATCTAAGATTGAAGACCTTATATCAGAATTAAAAAAGAAATATACCATTGTAATGGTTACACATAATATGCAACAAGCAACAAGGGTATCAGATCAGACAGTCTTCTTTTTATTAGGTGAGATTATAGAGGCTGGAAATACAGAAAAATTATTCTCTATCCCACAAGATAAACGTACAGAAGACTATATTACAGGGAGGTTTGGTTAATGCGTAATCGATTTGATAGACAACTTCAAGATTTAAATAATCAGATGTTAGAAATGGGAACGCTTATAGAGAAAGCTATTGAGCTTGCTATTAGTGCACTAGTAAATAAGGATAGTGAAAAGGCAGAACAAGCGATTGCTTTTGATGATGAGATTAATGAACAAGAGAAAAAAATAGAAAGATTATGTTTAAAGTTACTACTGGAACAGCAACCTGTTGCAAAAGATTTACGGATTGTTTCTGCTGCATTAAAAATGATTACAGATATGGAGCGAATTGGAGATCATGCTTCAGATATCTCAGAGATTACCTTAGTTTTAGCAAAACAAGAAAATGTAAAAATTCTAGAACAAGTTAAAACAATGGCCAAGGAGACAGCTCGCATGGTTATAAAAAGTGTAGAAGCTTTTGTAGACAGAGATGTAAACTTAGCTAAACAGGTCATTAAACAAGATGATGTGGTGGATCAGTTATTTAATGAAGTAAAGGGGGAGCTTATTAGGCTTATCAATGAGAATACTAAAGATGGAGAGCAAGCAATAGATCTTCTTATGATTGGCAAGTACTTTGAGAGAATTGGTGATCATGCAACCAATATTGCGGAATGGGTAATCTTCTCTATAACAGGAAAACATTAGTGATAAGTAAGGATAAAAATACACAAAATATCCAAAAATTAGTGAATTATTAATATGGGTAACATAAAAGTGGGTTACTACTCTTAAATTTTACATAGATTTTACATAGACACTTCTTATATTTTACATGATTCATATAATATTACGCTTGGAAAGGTTATAGGCCTTTGGAAAGGACTAGATTTAAGGTCTTGGGTCTACTTAAAAAGCTTATTCAATATAAATGAGTAAAAGTATGTAATCAATATATTTATAAGGAGTAAAAACTATGGATTTTTTTAGTGTTCTTAAGATGATTGGTGGTTTGGCACTATTTCTTTACGGAATGCATGCAATGGGCGAAGGCTTAAGCAAGGTTTCAGGAGGGCGTTTAGAGCAAATCTTAGAAAAATTAACATCTAACCCTTTTAAAGCTGTTGCTTTAGGGGCTATTGTAACAGCAGTTATCCAAAGTTCGTCAGCTACAACCGTAATGGTAGTTGGTTTTGTTAACTCAGGAATTATGAAATTATCTCAAGCAATTGGGATTATTATGGGTGCCAACATTGGTACAACGATGACATCATGGATTTTAAGTTTATCAGGTATTGAGAGTGGGAACTTCTTTATCAAGTTACTTAAACCATCTTCTTTTGCGCCAGTACTAGCGATGATTGGTATCGTGCTTATCATGTTCTCTAAGAAAGAGAAGAAAAAAGATGTGGGTATAATCTTAACTGGTTTTGCGATTTTAATGACAGGTATGGATACAATGAGTGCAGCAGTAAAGCCGCTTGCTGATGTACCAGAGTTTACAAACTTATTTATTATGTTCTCTAACCCTATTTTAGGGATGATTGTAGGAGCTGTATTAACAGCAGTTATTCAAAGTTCATCAGCTTCAGTTGGTATCTTACAAGCACTTTGTGTAACAGGTTCTGTATCTTATAGTGCAGCACTTCCTATTATCATGGGTCAAAATATCGGTACATGTATTACAGCAATGCTTTCAAGTATCGGAACAAGTAAAAATGCCAGAAGAGCAGCTTTAGTACACCTTTACTTTAACTTAATCGGTACAGTTGTATTTATGGTTGGATTCTATGCACTAAATGCTGTTGTGGGATTTGCGTTTATGAATGATGCGGCTAATGCAGCAGGAATTGCAATAATTCATACAGTATTTAACGTATTTGCAACAATTCTTCTTTTACCATTTACTAAGGTACTTGAAAAGTTAGCATACCTAACAATTAAAGTAGATGAAGAAGAAAGTAAAGCAGAACAAAATAGAAATGAATTACAAACTTTAGATGTACGTTTCTTAGATGCACCAGCATTTGCTATGGAGCAATGTAAACAACTTGCGACTAAAATGGCTGAGCTTTCAAAAGAAGCACTCTTTACATCAATGGAATTACTTCAAGAATATGATGAAGAAAAAGCAGCTAAAGTTCAAGAATTAGAAAATCGTGTAGATAAATATGAAGATGAAATTGGTGGTTACTTAATCAGATTAAGTAGTAAAAACTTAACAGAAAAAGATAGTCATACATTATCAATGATTCTTCACTTAATTGGAGATTTAGAGCGTATTTCTGACCATGCAATCAATATTATGGAAGCTGGAAAAGAAATGCATGACAAACAAGTTAAATTCTCTCCACAAGCAGAAGCAGAGCTTGCAGTATTTGCAAGAGCAGTAAAAGATATCATTAATATCTCAGCACAAGTATTTGAAGATCAAGATAAACAATTAGCAGTCACTGTAGAACCACTTGAAGAGGTTATTGACTACTTAAGAGAAAAAATGAAAAAACGTCATGTTAAACGTTTAAGAGATGGTATATGTACAATCGAACTCGGATTTATTTTATCTGATATTATCACAAACTATGAACGTGTAGCAGATCATTGTTCAAACATTGCATTAGGTGTAATTCAACTAGATAATGAAGAAAACTTTGATGCACATGAATACATCGAACAACTCAAAAGAGAAGATAATGCAGAATTTAGAGAAAAGTACGCATCGTATAAAGTACAATACAAATTACCATAATCACTGTGAAACAAGATTATCTATATGGTACAATAAGTAAAGCAAGTGTGCATGGTAGGGTTACCGTTACAAATATGCATAGCGGATTTACTTGATAGATTTATTTAGCAACTTGCAAAGTAACTCACTTTGCAGGTTGCTTTTTTAAGTTACTTTGACTGGAGGTAAAATATTATGGCGTGGATTTATATTGTTGAAGATGATCAAAATATTAGAGAGATTGAAAGTTTTGCGCTAAAAAATAGTGGTTATCAAATCATGGATTTTGAATGTGCAAGGGATTTCTATAAAAAGATTAATGAAAAGGTACCGGCACTTGTTATCTTAGATATCATGCTACCAGATGAGGATGGATTAGAAGTTCTTAAGAAACTTAGAAGTACACCAAATACTAAAAAGGTACCCATTATATTAGTTACTGCTAAGACCACAGAAATTGATAAAGTAAAAGGTTTAGATATGGGAGCAGATGACTATATCACAAAACCTTTTGGTGTAATGGAACTGATTTCTAGGGTTAAGGCACTCCTAAGAAGAAGTAAGGGAATGGATGATGAAAAGAATCTAAGCCTGGCAGATGTATATATAGATAATGAAAGACATGCAGTTTATATCAAAGATGAGTCTTGTGATTTAACATTTAAAGAATATGAGTTATTAAAACTTTTAATGATTAATACAGGTATAGTTATGTCGAGAGACATTATTATGGAAAGAATCTGGGGTTCTGATTTTGAAGGCGAATCTAGAACCCTAGATATGCATGTTAAAACACTAAGACAAAAATTAAAAAATGCTAACGTAATAATTAAAACAGTTAGAAACGTTGGCTATATTATGGAGCAATCTAATGAAAAGAAAGATTAATATTCAGTTATTGGGACTAACTGTCTTTGCAATGGTTGTTACATTAGGAATGTCACTTGGCATCTTTTATCAATTTTTTCAAAATGAAGTAATGTGTGATTTACAGGCATTTACAAAAGTTCTGAGTGAAACAGATATCTTTAATAATGTAGATCAGGAATTGAGTATTGAAGAGGACGATATTAGAATTACACTGATTGATCAAGATGGAACCGTTTACTACGATAGCAATGTAGAGGCTAAAAACATGGATAATCATGCACATAGACCAGAATTTATAGAAGCTAGTGAAAATGGTGAAGGAAGTAATATTAGATATTCTAGTACATTAGATAAAACGACATTTTATTATGCTTTAAAGTTAGATAATAATATGATTTTGCGAGTGTCGAAAGAAGCTCGAAGTGTATGGAGTATGTTTGGTAATATCTTTCCTATTATAGGAATATTAGCTATCATTGTTTTTGGAATATGTATAGTCGTTGCACATTTTATGGTACAAAGCTTGGTTACTCCTATTGAACAATTGGCTAAAGATATTAATAAAGAAGATGTAATATCTACTTATAAGGAATTAGTTCCTTTTATTAACACAATCAAGAAGCAGCATCAAGATATTATAAAAGCTGCTAAAGTGAGGCAAGAATTTACCGCCAATGTATCTCATGAATTGAAAACACCACTTACTGCAATATCGGGTTATGCAGAACTGATTGAAAGTGGGATGGCAAGTGAAAAAGATATAAAACATTTTGCAGGTGAGATTCAGCAAAGTTCTAATAGGTTACTGGTTTTGATCAATGATATTATACAGCTTTCAGAATTAGATTGTAGTGAAGTTGAAATGAACTTTGAACCAGTAGACCTATACCAAGCTGCTAGAAGTTGTCTAGAGATGCTCAAGATGAATGCAAAGCAGCATGATATTAAACTCTCTATAGAAGGTTCTTCAGCTATTATTCAGGCTAACAAGGTAATGATAGAAGAAGTTATTGTAAATCTTTGCGATAATGCTATTAGATACAATAATAAAGGTGGACAAGTTAAACTAAGCGTACAGCCGGTAAAAGATATGGTTATTTTATCTATCAAAGATACAGGGATTGGCATTTCAAAAGAAAATCAACAACGAATTTTTGAACGATTTTATCGTGTAGATAAGAGTAGGTCTAAATCTACTGGTGGTACAGGTTTGGGACTTGCTATCGTCAAGCATATTGTTGTCAAGCATCATGCTTATATGGAAATAGAGAGTGAACTGGGTAAAGGGACAGAGATTCGTGTTATATTTAAATTAATATAGTGTAAAAAAGATAGTTATCTTAATTCTATGAGGTTAAGGTAACTATCTTTTTGTTTAGTTTTATAAAAAGCTTATGTAGCATATAAAGTTTATGCATTATGTAATATGGGATAAGATAAAAATGAATCCTAAAATGTGAAAATGAAAAATTTGAATGGAGAAAAATCATTAAGCTTTTTTAGAAGGACTCAGTGGTTTTTTATTGCATAAACGATTAACCTAGTATTTTTCAAGGGAAATATCAAAGAATTTATCGTTAGAATAACAGAAAAAATTAAAAATATGAAGTTTTATATGTTTCAAAATGCAATTGACAAATTACATAAATAATAGTATATTTTTTAGTGAAAAGTTAATCTTGTAAATTATTCAGTAAGATATTAAGACTGAAAAGTAGTTGGGGGGATTTAATATGAAGATGAATTTAAGAAAAGGCTTAGCTCTTGCAACTGCAACTGCTATGTGCGCAATGGGATTTGTTGGTTGTGGACAAAGTGAAACAGCAAGCGCTAATAATGGCGGGGAAGCAAAAGAAACTTCAACAGGCGCAGATACTACTGCAGCTAGTGGAGACGTTTATAAAATTGGTGGTATGGGACCACTTACAGGTGATGCTGCATCTTATGGTAACTCAGTTAAACAAGGTGCAGAAATTGCAATCAATGAAATTAATGCAGCTGGTGGTGTCAATGGACACAATCTTGAGCTTGTATTTGAAGATGATGAATGTGATGAAGAAAAAGCAATTAGTGCTTATAACAAAGTAATGGATGAAGGCGTTATTGCAATTCTCGGTGGTGTTACATCAGGATGTAGTATTGCAGTATCAGGAGAATCAGTGAATGATGGTGTACTTCAAATTACTCCAAGTGGTTCAGCACAAGCATGTACAGAAGGTGCAAATGCATTTAGAATCTGTTTTACAGACCCACTTCAAGGTTCTACAATGGCTAACTATATTGCAGAACAAGGCTATAAAAATGTAGCAATTATCTACAATGCAGGAGATGAATATAGCAAAGGTATCACAGATGCTTTCGTTGAAGAATGCAGTAAATTAGGTGTTGAAATTGCAGTACAAGAATCATTTAATACTGGGGATGTAGATTTCAAAACTCAACTTACAAAGATTAAAGATACAACTGCTGATTGTATCTTCCTTCCAATCTACTATGCAGAAGTTGCTGCTATTACAGAACAAGCAACTACAGTAGGTGTAAGCTTACCATACTTCGGATGTGATGGTTGGGATGGTATCATCAAACAATTAAATGGTGAAACAACTAATATCGAAGGTGCTACATTCCTTACACCATTCGTAGCAACATCAGAAGAAGAAAATATTAAAGCTTTCGTATCTGCTTATGAAGCTGCATACTCAGCTACTCCAGATCAATTTGCAGCTGATGGTTATGATGGAATCTATGCAATCAAAGCTGCTCTTGAAAAATGTGGTGATGATGTCACAAATGAAAATTTAGTTGCTGCTATGACTGAAATCGAAGTAAAAGGTTTAACAGGTGATATGACATTTACAGCTGAAGGAGAACCAAATAAATCAGCTAAAGTGGCTGTTATTGAAAATGGTCAATATGTAGCTAAATAATATTAGGTATTTATATAATATTCGTTTGATATATAGAATAGTGGATAGTTTAATACAAACTTAATATAGAGAAGACGATGTGACTAGAATGGAAGGCTGCCCTTTAATAGCTTAAGGTAGAGTAAAGAGAAGCTATTAAAGGTGGCCTTTTTTAATATAGAAATATACAACCACTTTCAATAAAAATAAAAAGGAGGCACTAGAATGGGATTTATAGAACAGCTCATTAATGGATTAAACTTAGGTAGTATCTATGCACTAATGGCACTTGGATATACGATGGTTTATGGTATTGCAAAAATGCTTAACTTTGCTCATGGTGATATTATTATGGTTGGTGCATATACTTTATCAATTGTTATGACAAATTTGGGCATGCCACCAGTTATAGCTATTTTAGCATCAGTTGTTGTTTGTTCAGTTCTAGGTGTAACAATTGAAAAGATTGCATATAAACCATTACGTAACGCATCACCACTTGCCGTATTAATCACAGCGATTGGTGTAAGTTATTTCTTACAAAGTGTGGCACTTTTAATCTTTGGCTCCAATAAACGTAAAGTAGAATCAGCAATTACAATGAATGGGATTAAACTTGGGCCATTAGAACTTACAGGGGAATCTGTAGTGACATTGGGTGTTACACTCATCATTATGATTGCTCTTACATTATTCATTAAAAAAACAAAGCTTGGTAAAGCAATGCTTGCAGTATCAGAAGATAAGGGTGCTGCCCAGCTTATGGGGATTAATGTGAATCAAACCATTTCTATTACCTTCGCTATTGGTTCAGCACTAGCAGCTGTTGCTGGGGTATTATTTGTAAGCTCATATGGATTTGTGGGACCATATACAGGTTCACTTCCAGGAATTAAAGCCTTTGTAGCTGCTGTACTTGGAGGAATTGGTAGTATTCCAGGAGCAATGCTTGGAGGCATCCTACTTGGAATTATTGAAAGTTTATCTAAAGCTTATATCTCTACCAATCTTTCAGATGCTATTGTATTTGGGGTATTAATTGTTGTTCTATTAGTTAAACCATCAGGGCTTCTTGGTAAAGTAAGAATGGAAAAGGTATAAAGGGAGGGACGTATATGAAAAAGCTATTAAATAAGAAAAATATCATATCTATTATTATTGCGGCCCTAGTTTATGGCCTTATTACATATTTAGTATCTTCAGGGACTTTATCAAGACATTATCAAAGTTTGCTTGTACCAGTAGGAGTTAATATTATCCTAGCAGTATCTCTTAACCTAACAGTAGGTTTCTTAGGAGAATTAACATTAGGTCATGCAGGGTTTATGTCAGTAGGCGCTTATGTAGGTTGTATTTTTACAGTTTATGCAGATTTACCAGTATATGTAGAGTTTCCAATTGCACTGCTTATCGGAGGAATTGTGGCTGCACTCTTTGGAATCATCATTGGTATTCCTGCCCTTAGGTTAAAAGGGGACTATTTAGCTATTGTTACCTTAGCCTTTGGTGAAATCATTCGTTCGGTTTTCACAAACTTAGAAATCACAGGTGGAGCTGGTGGACTTAAAGGAATCGATAAAACAAGTAATTATACAATTGTTTTTGTTGTAGCGTTAATTACGATTATCTTTATTTCAAATCTTGTTAATTCAAGACACGGTAGAGCCATTTGTTCAATTCGTGATAATATCATTGCCTCTGAGTCTGTAGGAATTAATGTAGTCTATCACAAGCTTTTAGCTTTCGTTGTAGCTGCATTCTTTGCAGGGGTTGCAGGGGTACTTTATGGACATAACTTAGGAATTTTAAAGCCAAGCACATTTGATTTTAATAAATCTATTGAGATTTTAGTTATCGTAGTATTAGGTGGCATGGGAAGTATTGTAGGTTCTATTGTATCAGCAACAGTTATTACAATTCTACCAGAAGTACTTCGTGGTTTAGCAGATTATCGTATGCTCATTTACGCAGTGGTACTTATTGTGATGATGATTTTAAATTCATCACCTAAGTTTAATGAGTTTAAAGGAAGTTTAGTAGACAAATTCAGGAAGAATAAGTGTTTAAATAAGGGAGGTGAGAGCAATGTCAATGTTAGAAGTTAACAACCTAACCATCGTATTTGGTGGATTACATGCAGTAGATGATTTTAGCTTAAAGATTGAGAAAGGTCAGCTTTATGGACTCATTGGTCCAAATGGTGCGGGAAAAACAACTGTTTTCAATATGTTAACAGGTGTCTATAAACCAACAAGTGGTCATATTTTATTGGACGGAGAAGAAATTACAGGCAAAAGTACAATTGAAATCAATCGTAAAGGGATTGCTCGTACCTTCCAGAATATTCGTCTCTTTAATAACATGAGTGTATTAGATAATGTTAAAATAGGTCTTAATAATCAAAAGAAATATTCAGTAGCAGAAGGGATTCTTAGATTACCACGTTATTTTAAAGAAGAAAGAGAAATGGATGAAAAAGCGATTTCATTACTTTCTGTTTTTGACTTAGATAAGGAGAAAGACTTATTAGCTTCTAATTTACCTTATGGTAAACAAAGAAAATTAGAGATTGCAAGAGCACTTGCCACTAATCCTAAGCTTTTATTACTAGATGAACCAGCAGCAGGGATGAATCCTAATGAGACAGCTGAACTTATGAAAACCATTCGTTTTGTTAGAGATCAATTTGATATGACTGTTTTACTTATTGAACATGATATGAAATTAGTAGGTGGTATCTGTGAAGAAGTTACAGTACTCAACTTTGGTAAAGAACTTGCTCATGGTGAAACAAGCAAAGTACTTAATCATCCTGAAGTTGTAAAAGCATACTTAGGAGAATAGAAAGGAGAGACCATTTATGGCTATGTTAAAGGTAGAAAATCTAGAAGTATATTATGGAATGATTAAAGCAATAAAAGGGGTATCCTTTGAGGTTAATGAAGGGGAAGTTATTGCCCTCATTGGTGCAAATGGTGCGGGAAAAACAACTATTCTTCATACAATTACAGGATTAATAGGAGCTAAAGCAGGAAGTATTGAGTTTCAAGGGAAGGATTTACTTAAGACACCTGCGCATAAGATTGTCTCTATGGGAATGGCACATGTTCCAGAGGGAAGAAGAATATTCCAAGAGCTTACTGTATTAGAAAATCTCAAGTTAGGTGCATACACACGTAGTAGTAAAAGTGAAATAGAAGACACTATCAAGATGATTTATAGTAAATTCCCAAGACTTGAAGAAAGAAAAGAGCAAATAGCAGGAACACTTAGTGGTGGAGAGCAACAAATGCTTGCCATGGGTAGAGCACTTATGTCGCATCCGAAAATTATTTTAATGGATGAACCTTCGATGGGGCTTTCACCACTCTATGTAAATGAAATCTTCAAGATTATTGAGGAAATCAGTAGTTCTGGGACAACAGTCCTTCTAGTAGAACAAAATGCAAAAAAAGCACTCTCAATTGCAGATCGTGCTTATGTATTAGAAACAGGTAATGTTGTGCTTGAAGGTAAGGCAAAAGATATCATTAATGATGATACAATTAAGAAAGCATATCTAGGAGAATAAATGAATATAAAAAAATCCTTCTAACATAGAGATAATAGGTAGGGATAAAAATATGTTAGAAGGATTTTTTTGAGTAAGTAAAGACGCATGGGTAGGAGAAGAGATCCCCCATGCGTTTTTTGATGGGGGGATTGTAGTAAATAAGTACTACAAATATATTTTTACCAATCATTTGGTAAAATATACACTCTGAAAAAGTAATTTTACATTATATAAGAAGATTATCTAATTAGAGCTTTTATGGACAATTAAATCCTCTAGTGAACGTTTTGGTACATGATGTACATTTTCAGTATCGCGGTAATAATCAATCCCATGTTCTTCTGTTATATCTTCAAGAACAACTTCTTCAACAGGTTTACCAAGTGCGATGACTAAATCAATAGCATACTTAGTTGTATCAATCGATAAAGCAGTAGCAAGTTCTTGGCGTTTGATATTACCAAGCATACAACCGCCATAGCCTTTTTCAACAGCACCTAATAAAAGTGTCTGAGCAATGATTCCATCATCTGTAAACTTATTTTTGCCCAGTTCTAAATCACAAAGAAGAATAATATAGGCAGTAGGACGCTCCTCTTCTTTAGGGCCTGGCCAATCAGTGAGCTTACCAGCCCAGCCTAAGGTGTTAAATATAACATTATTTTCCTCAGGGCTATTCACTAACATAAATTTAATAGCCTGAGAATTGGCTGTAGAAGGAACAATACGACCAAGACTGGCAATATCTATTAATTCTTCCATGGTAATTTTAGTGTTTCCATCAAAGCGGCGATATGAACGATTTTTTAATACTAACTCTCTTAGCATAAGCTTTCACTCCCATGTTTTTAATAGTAAGAATATTTAAATATAATAACATCCAATCAATAGAAAAATCAATTTAATTTACATATCTTAAAGTATTAACATCGTGTATAATAGTAAGGATAAAAAATACAATACTTATTATACTAAAGGTAAGAGAGTGTATAGGATGGAAACAATGTTTAAAATACTGATTATAGTGTGTCCTCTAGTTTTTACAGCAGGTTTTGTAGATGCTGTTGCAGGAGGTGGTGGACTTATTTCTTTACCTGCTTATATGTTGGCAGGATTACCAATACATATTGCGTCTGGAAGTAATAAATTTTCAGCAAGTTTGGGCACTGTGATTGCAGCAGGAAACTATATAAAGAGTGGAAAGGTAAAATGGGATATTGCAGTAATATCTGCTATAGGAGCAATTATAGGATCATCTCTTGGGACAACACTGGCACTATATATAGCTGGAGGGGTGTTAAAAGGGATTATGATGATTGTTATTCCTATAGTAGCCCTATTTCTTGCGACTCAAAAAAATTTAGGAAAGGATACAATCCCAAAAAAGTGGAGTCAAAAAGTAAAAGGAGTTGTTACATTATTAATAGGAGTAGCAATAGGGTGTTATGATGGTTTAATAGGACCAGGCACAGGAACATTTTTAATTATTGCTTTTTCTATGGTATTAGGAATTGATTTGGTAACTGCTTCGGGATGTGCCAAAATTACTAATCTAGCTTCTAATATAACATCATTAATGATTTACCTTATGAGTGGTAAAGTAATTTTTTTAGTTGCCATACCAGCGACGCTATGTAGTATGCTAGGAGCAAATTTAGGAGCAAGATTTGCCATTAAAGGTGGTGCAAAAAATATAAGGTATATTATGTTTGTCGTTATCGGATTATTGTTTATAAAGACAATAATGGGATTAATATGATAAAATTTGTTTTAAAATTTAAAGTAAGATAGTATACTTAAGGAAGAAATATGAAAACCATGAAAGGAGGAGCAATGACAGATAGGAGAAAGAGAAGAAAGCAGCGAGAACGTATGTTAGAGACATTGATTATAACAACTTTTGTGGCTATTTGTGTGACACTTATATTATCAATCGGATATATGTATACTAATTTTAGTATTCATAGGAATGAACGCTTAGTGGAAGCACTTTCTACAGAATTAATAAATTTACAACAGGAAGTTGATGAGGCAAGAAATAAGCAAAATGAATATAAAAAGCAAGTTGAAGAATTGCAAGCACAACTATCAAAATATCAGGAGATTGTTATACCGGAATCAATGACGTCATAAGCTTAAGGTTCTTTGCAACGGTCTAAGGAGTAGACGTTAATAGGGGAGGCAATAGAATGCGTAAAAGAGGATTATCTATTCAAAAGGCTTTAATATTATTCTTATCATTAACTACTATTTTCACATCATTAGCAGTAGTGTTGGCGTTAAAATTGCCGAAGAAAATTTCCACTATGAATGAGGTTAAGGCAGCAGTAGTTGAATTAAAAGAAACCAAAAATAAGCAAGAAGAAAACTTAGAATTAGTTGTAAACGAGATGGATGAAATGAGTATGCAGATTGAGTCTTTGCAGGGGAATTTACAAGAGATTCAAATATTAGAGAAAGAGCAAGTAGATACTATAGAAGAGTTAACAGATGTCAAATATGCCTATTTAACATTTGATGATGGACCTAGTCAAAATACAATTAAAATATTAGATTTTCTTAAGTTAAATAATATCAAAGCAACATTTTTTGTAATTGGTAAAGAAGGATGCGACGATATTTATAAACGTATTGTAGATGAGGGGCATACATTAGCAATACACTCTAATACGCATATTTACAGTGATATATATTTAAGTGTGTATGCGTTTATGAAGGACATTACCACTTTAGGGGATAAATTAGAGAAAATAACAGGCATAAGACCAACCATTATGAGATTCCCAGGAGGCTCTAATAACACAGTAAGTTACAAATATGGCGGTAAACAGTTAATGGACAAGCTTGTAAAAGAAGTAACTAATAAGGGGTATGTATATTATGACTGGAATGTAGATTCATCAGATGCAACTTCAAATAATAGAAGTAAAGAGGCTATTTTTAATGCAGTTATGAACGGTGTTCAAGGAAAAGATGAAGCTATTATTTTAATGCATGATGCAGCAGCAAAAGGTTCAACAGTAGAAGCCCTCCCTGAAATTGTATCAGGTCTTAGAAAAAAAGGTTATATCCTTGAGCCTATTACAGAAGAAACCTCTCCTGTACAATTTAAAAAGAATAATTAATATATAAAGTAGGACCATAGAAAGATGGCTCCTGCTTTTTTACTTTTAAGCTGACTAATACATATCTCATAATCATATAGGGTATTTTAATATAGCAAATAGCCATTGAACAATATGACAAAAAGTTATCAAAATCTGAAAAAGAAATAGGAGAGTCCTTCCGATGCAAGATTATGGATGCCCAAATTGCGGAAGAATTTCGGGATGGGGACCTATAGTAAATAAAAATTAATTTTTATAAAAATAATTAATTTTGGCTCATTGTAAAATCAAATTGAACTAAATAAAAAAGCCCATAGTGACTTTTCTGTGTTAAGCTAAAGTTACCACAACAAAAACTTAACAGAAAGGATAATCACTATGGACTACCCTAATCATACTACAAATTCTTGT
>JAGAVZ010000255.1 GCA_017941635.1 Cellulosilyticum sp. | reverse complement strand
GGTTCGATTCCCGTATGGGTCATTTACGTTACACTGTTTAATACAACTATAGTGATTTAGTCGTATTGATATTAGGATGGTTATTCAACCAAGTAGGTATCAAGGTATAATGTAATCATAGAGCGGGGTGTGGCTCAGTTTGGCTAGAGCGCCTGATTTGGGTTCAGGAGGCCGCAGGTTCGAGTCCTGTCACCCCGATTATATGGGTCACTAGCTCAGTCGGTAGAGCACTTGACTTTTAATCAAGTTGTCCCGGGTTCGATTCCCGGGTGGCTCATAGCAAAACGGTAAAACTTTGGTTTTACCGTTTTTTTGTTGTTAAAAAATTTGTTATGAATGTATATAATCTTAATTGATTTATCTATATAGAAAAGATAAGCATTAAGAGATATAATAAAAGATAATATAATAATAAAGGATTGAGGAGAGGACAAGAATGAATCATTTACAAAGCTTATTAGAAACAGCAGGATTTGAAGTTCGAAAAATACCAGAAATTATCTTACCTTTTCAGAATCTAACGGCACTTGTTATTAATGAAAATCTTAAATTTGTATATGAAGAAGAAGCTGATGGGACTTTGATGATTAGGGAGATTAAGGTAGATGAAGCTTATTTAAATTTAGGCTATACCACACGTTTATTAGAGTTCTTACATAATCAAGATGAATATCATGTGATTTTGCCATTTGTAACAACCCCTAAACTAGCTCATATTTGTGATAAATTAGGGATTAAAAGAGATGACCACTGTGTAGATCAATATGGTTATAATAGTGCATTCTATGCGATTGCCAAGAACTATATTTTCTTTGAAGGTAAATACGGTCATTATGTAGTGAGATAATCGTAATACATATTTATAGAGGCAAAATATTTTTATAAGAAAGATTAAATTTTATGGGGATAAAGTGATGAAAAAATATATAGTGAGTATGATGGTGTTAGTTATTATCTTGGGATGCTAATCCATGTGCAGGAGGATATAAGCACTATATTGCAGAAAAGGAAGTGGAAGAACTCTTAGAGTTAGTTCAAACGGATTTAAGAGAGTGCGTTACTATAAAATCAACGATTGAAGAAATAGCTGATAGTATAACATGGAGTGGAAGAGAGATGAAGTTAGTACTTGAAGTACAAGATACGAATCAGGATATACACAAGATGAGTTGTATAGGGAAAAGATATTGGATAGAGCAATATCAATGGCAAACTAGTGAAGTAGCTTTATAATATCAAAAATATACTTTTGTAGAATCATAAAATAGCTTTGTAGAGTAATAAAGTGGATATATAAGTCATAAGAAATAGGCTGTTACAAAATGTAACAGCCTATTTTTTATGGAATGAATATTCTAGATTTATATCTTATAATTTGAATGAGCTTTTTAATGGTACGATTCTGTTAAATACTAAGTGGTCAGGAGTACCGTATTTAGAATCGAAGCAGTAGAATCCGTTTCTTACGAATTGGAATTTATCTAATGCTTTTACGTCTTCAAATGCTTCACCTTCAACAAATCCATTTTTCACTTCAAGAGAGTGAGGGTTGATTTGTTCTAAGAAGTGTTTTCCTTCATTTTCTGGAGCATCATCTAAGATAAGTGGTTCAAATAATCTAAATTCAGCTGGTTTAGAAGTAGCAGCGTCTACCCAGTGGATAGTTGCTTTAACTTTACGACCTGTAAAGCCTGAACCGCTCTTAGTTTCTGGGTCATAAGTACAGTGTACTTCTTTGATTGAACCATCTTCATTTTTGATAACGTCTGTACATTTTACAAAGTAAGCACCTTTAAGACGTACTTCGTTACCTGGGAATAATCTGAAGTATTTTGGAACAGGATTTTCCATGAAGTCTTCGCTTTCAATGTAAAGTTCACGAGAGAATGGTACCATACGTGTACCTTTTTCTGGATCTTTTGCATTGTTTTCGATTTCAAGAAGTTCTGTTTGACCTTCAGGATAGTTTGTAATGACTAATTTGATTGGATCTACAACAGCCATACGAAGTGGTGCTTTTGGTTGTAAGTCTTCACGAAGGAAGAAGTCAAGCATTTGGCTATCGATTGTAGAATCTGCTTTAGATACACCGATTTCTTTGCAGAATGCACGGATAGATTCTGGTGTGTAACCACGTCTACGAAGACCTGCGATAGTAGGCATACGAGGGTCATCCCAACCATCAACTACATTCTCATTTACAAGTTGAAGCAGTTTACGTTTACTCATAACTGTGTTTGTCATGTTGAGACGAGCAAACTCGATTTGACGAGGTTTTGCTTCCATTTCACATTCGTTTACAATCCAGTCATAAAGTGGACGGTGTGCTTCGAACTCTAATGTGCAAATAGAGTGTGTAATGCCTTCGATTGCATCTTCAAGTGGATGTGCAAAGTCATACATTGGGTAGATACACCATTTATCACCTGTGTTGTGGTGAGTAGCGTGTGCAATACGATAGATGATTGGATCACGCATGTTCATGTTTGGTGAAGACATATCGATTTTTGCACGAAGTACTTTACTTCCGTCTGGGAATTCACCTTTTCTCATACGTTCAAATAAATCAAGGTTTTCTTCAACGCTTCTGTCACGGTATGGACTGTTTTTACCTGGTTCTGTTAAAGTTCCGCGGTATTCTTTAGCTTCGTCTGGTGTTAAATCACAAACATATGCTTTTCCTTTTTTAATAAGAAGAACAGCACGATTGTACATTTCTTCAAAATAGTTTGATGCAAATAGTACATCAGCCCATTTTACACCAAGCCATTTTACGTCAGCTTCGATAGATTCTACATACTCTGTATCTTCTTTTACAGGGTTTGTATCATCGAAACGAAGGTTTGTTTTACCATTGAATTCTTCAGCTAAACCAAAGTTAAGTAAAATAGATTTTGCGTGTCCAATGTGTAAGTAACCATTTGGCTCAGGTGGGAAACGTGTGATAATTTCTTTGTGTTTTCCTGTTTCTAAGTCATCCACGATAATATTGCGGATAAAGTTAGATGAAATATTCTCTGTTGACATATTCTCAACCTCACTTATATATGGAATTCGTTATTGTATTACTCATAAAAAACTTACATCTGAGTATGTACATTTTTTGTACTAATTATCCTTATATTTTACCCCAAGTTATATGAAAAATAAAGGGTTTGTTTGAGTAAACACGTGAAAAAGATAAGCTAGGGTAGAAATGGCTATATAAATGACAAGTTTTTGGTTACTAATGACACTGAAGGTTAAAATATTTAGCTTAAATAAAATTAAAAAGAAGCATATTGCTAGACGCAACGTGCTTCTTTATTTAGGTGGCTTGTATCGTTAAAGCCTATTAATATAGGTTTTAAATCATCTGTAAAACGGATGGTAGTAACACATGTATTACCCAAGGCAAGTTGATGATACATACTCATTCTTAAATTAAAGAGACCGATAAGCGCTGTTTTTAAAAGTCCACCATGAGAAACAGTAACGATTGTTTCGTTGGGGTGCTCACGTACTAAATCTAATAGGCAGTCTCGTACGCGAAGAGCGCAATTTTCTAGTGATCCATCGCCACCACAAAGAGGCGCGTCATCTGTTTGCCACTTGGCATAAGCTTCGGGATAAGTCTTTGCTACTTCTTTGAAGGTAAGACCTTCCCATAAGCCAAAATTGATTTCTCGAAGTGCTTCTTTTTTATGTACAGTTAGGTTATTAGGTGCAGCTAAGATTTGAGCAGTTTCAAAGGCACGATTTAAAGGACTGCTATAAATGGCGGTAAAAGTTCCTTTAAGCTTATTAGATAAAAGCTTGGCTTGATATTTTCCAGCATCTTCTAAGTCAATATTGGTACAACCTTGAATTTTACCAAGTGCATTCCAAGACGTTTCACCATGGCGAACAAGTAATAACGTTGTAGGCATTTTAGACCTCCTATAGACTGATAAGAAAAATTTAAAATAGTATACAGGCAATCTTAGAGAATGCTAAAGAGATGCTATATTAGCAAGCAAAACCTTCTCTAGAAAGTTGCTCGATAGATTGAATAAGTGTTGTAAGAATTGGTTGTGTTTCTTCAAAGAGTTCTAGAGCTTTTTCTTTATTACCGCTATCAGTAGCAATAATACAAGCGCCAACTAGCTCATGAAGAGATTCATGAGATTTTTTGAGTGTCACAAAAGTAGGGTTGTTTAGTAATTTAGGATCTTTAATAGAAGTATACCATTTACCAAGTTTACAAACATTAGGGTTTTTAATGTAATCTAATTGAAGTTTTTCAAATCCATAGATATGGTTAAATGCTCTCCAAGTATAGATTAAATGGTCTACTTTAAAGACTTCATACCATTCTTTTTGAGATAAGTGACAAGAATCTCTAGCAATATGACCACGACATTTGTCTACAGCACGACTTGAGTGGAACATCAGTTGACCTACTTCTTGACAACAATCGCCTAGGTTTTTAGCTTCTGCATTAATATCATTGATGATGTTAACAAAGTCATACATAGACTGATCTTGAAGTTTAATTTGTTGATTAATCGTATTGATATCAGTATCCATTGTTTGGATATACTCATAAATCTGATTGATTTCATCAATTGATTTATCCATTTCCTCATTACTTTGACTCATTTCAACTAAGGATTGATTAAGTCCTTCTACAATGCCATCTACATCTTGTACAAGTTTTTGGATATATGTACCAATATCTTCTGTCGATTGCTTAGTACTATTAGCTAGATTTTTAACTTCGTTAGCAACAACAGCAAAGCCTTTACCTGCTTCCCCAGCACGAGCAGCCTCAATAGAGGCATTGAGTGCAAGGAGGTTTGTTTGATCTGCAATACCTTTTACAATGGCAACAATATCATTTATTTTTTGTGTATTTTCTTTAAAAGCATTCACCATTTGATCAATGTTTTTGATACTTTCATAAGAACTTGTTACACGCTGCATACTGTGTGTAATATTTTCAGTTCCAATTTTGGTAGCTTTGGCAGAGTGATCAATATAATTTAAGATATTTCCCATAACTTCAGAAATATTATTAATACCAGTTCTAAGATCTGAACCAGTTTCTTGGATATGATTCAGTGAAGTATTTTGTAACTCTACAGATTTAAGCATTTTTTTGACAACATGATTATTACCAATAGTACGCATTGCATCATTGAGCATCATGGTGTACTCATGGTTACTAGTAAGTAATCGATTAAGAAGTTGATTGTAAGCTTGTGCAATTTCTGTATCATTAAGTTCGGTTAAATCAATAGGATGAGGAAAACGAGTAGATTCTCCAGATTCTTTAAAATAGTTAAGTAGATGTGAATTATCTCCATTAGGTGTTTCGGATGTTTTGTTTTTGAAGCCGAAATTAAGCATAGTAAACTCCTTCTCTATAATGTTATATTGAAATGTATGATAATATATATAATATATTACAATATAATACAAAAATTTTAAAAACAAAAAAAGCAAAGATTGGTAAAGATATACAACCTTTGCAAATGAAAGTGGAATCACGCTGTTATTTTAGGGGTGAACTGGAGAAAAATAGATAGCTCTAATTTGCCAACCTGTTTCACCTACTTGAAGAGCAATATCAGCAACAAATTCTCCTTCTTCTGGAATTGTCTCATCATTCCAAAGGGTACTAGAGATGGATTTTACACCAAACTCAGCCACAACTTCAGAAATACGCCAGGTCTTAGCATATTTGGTTTTGATACTTAAACAAGCATCTTTCACAAGTAGAGTAGGTGCAGCATTTCCAGCACCTGTTGGTAAGAAAAGTTTAAGTTGCTTTTCTAAAGAATCAAAATCGTACTCATAAGCGTTATAGATACATTTATCTACATAAACTTTAGGTGTTTTATTATGGTCTGTTAATTTAGAAGCTGTATTAACTGCTTTTTTGAAGGCTTCGATTTGTTCTAAGTTAGATGCCTTAAGACCACATGCCATAGGATGACCACCACCACCATCAAGGAGGTCAAGATATGGTTTAAAGCTTTGGAACATATCGTATTCTTCAATAGAACGGCCAGAACCTTTATAAGTACCATGAATAGTTTTTGCAAAAACAACAGTAGGACGGTAATATTTTTCTTTTACTTTACCAGCTACAAGACCAACAACACTTTCATGAGCTTGTTCATCTACTTCAATAATAATATCTGGAATTTCTGGATACTTTTCTAATTTTGTAAAAATACGATGTAATGAATCCATTTCCTCATCTTGGCGTTCTTTGTTGAGGCTATCTAAACGTGCTTTGAAAGGATAAAGTTCGTTATAGTCTTGACATTGTAAAAATTTAAGGGCTGTTTCTGCATCTTCAAGGCGCCCGCAAGCATTGAGCCTTGGACCGATTTGGAAACCAAGAGTACCTACCGAAATCTTAGGACTAATAACTGATGCAGCAGGAATGGCATTTTTATTGAGTGCAATAAGACCTGTTTTTACCATATGTCTATTTTCGCCAATAAGCGGTGCCACATCGCAGACAGTACCAAGCGCCACCAAGGCTTGAATACGACCAATCAGTTCAGGCGTAGGTCTAGCCTTAAAGTGAGACATTAAGGCTTGACCAAGCTTATACGCAATCCCAACACCTGCTAATGTTTTATAAGGATAGTCACAGTCTAATTGATGAGGATTGATAATAGCATCTGCTTCTGGAAGTGTAAGTGGCAATTCATGGTGGTCCGTTACAATCATCGTCATGCCCAAAACCTTGGCATGGCTAGTTGCCTCATGAGCAGAAATACCATTATCTACAGTAATAAGAAGCTTCACGCCATCACGATGAGCATTTTCTACAATATCTTTGTTTAAACCATAGCCGTCCTTTTCGCGAAGAGGAAGATAGTGACTTATTTGTTTGTAACCAAGTGCCTCAAATACAGTCAGAAGCACATACGTACTGGTTACGCCATCAACATCATAATCCCCTACAATACGAATCATTTCATTTTTACTCATAGCTGTAGCAATAAGTGCTACTGCTTTATCTATATCTTTAATACCAACAAAGTTTTTGGGCCTATTGGTTCCACTAATGTATTCGTCTATTTCTTTTTCATTAAAGCCGTTACGTTCACAAATAATAGCAGATATAAAGTCATATAGACCATAAGCTATACGTGTTTTTTCAATAACTGCCATTTCTTCATCCGTGTAGGCTTTCTTTACATGTTCTAGAATTGTCTGCATAATACTCTCCATTCTTTTTCTATATGAACATTGTAGACTAGGGGGATGGGAATTGCTAGTACTAAAATTTGAAGGATATTGAATGGCTAAGGGTGTAACCATATAATTAAGATGAATAAAAATAAGAAATGTATAGAAGAAATTACTTACTAAATATAACGCAGGTAGACTAAGACTTACAGGTTATATTACCTCTAGTTTATAGAGACTTCTCAAACTAAATATAGATAAGAGTGTTGAAAAGAGACGATTCCTATATTATAATGAAAATTAATTTAACAGGATGATTATGTAAGCTATAACATGGTAATAGTGTCATAAGTAGTGTTTTTAGAATGTATATTAAAGATTCCAATGGGTAAGGAATGGGCAGGTAACATTTTATAGCCAAACTAATATATTATACTGTGGCAAGCTTAATCAACCTATATTAGTTTTATATTAGAAAAGCGATGAAGGAAAGAGTATTATAGCATGTTATGTCAGAGAAGGCTCGGTTGGTGTGAGAGCTTCATAAAAGGTTATAAGAAGTGCATTCTGGAGCTGAATGGGTGAAAAAAGGATAAAATGCCTACTTAAAGTAGCCTGTTTCCGTTTTGCTAACGTTATCAGCCAATGAGATAAAAGTCTATGTATTAAATAGGCTTTAACCAGAGTGGAACCGCGGAAGTAACTTCGCCTCTGAAATAAGAGGACGAAGTTTTTTTATTGCAAAATTTTATGTAGAAGGTAGTAAGTCTGCATAAGGAGTTTGTCTAAAAACTTTGTTCTCAGTTAAGTTGCAGGCTAAAGAAAGCTAGGTTCATAAAAACATCTAGATTTTAAATGCCAAAAAGTATGGTTTTAATGAAAAGTAACTTTGGTCTATAAAGGAGGCAAATGTTATGGGGTATATAAAAGACCAGATTAAAGTTATTAAGGAAAGAGATCCTGCCATTAAAAGTAGTGTGGAAGCACTTTTGTATCCAAGTTTTTATGCGCTTTTGTTTCACAGGTGGGGGCATTGGTTTTATAAGAAAAAGCATTTTTTTATAGCACGTACGATTTCACAAATAGCTAGAGGCCTTACAGGAATAGAGATTCACCCTGGAGCAACCATAGGAAAAGGATTATTTATTGACCATGGTATGGGTGTGGTCATAGGTGAAACTTGTGAAATTGGAGATAATGTAACCATCTACCATGGAGTTACATTAGGCGGTACAGGTAAAGACCATGGCAAACGCCATCCAACCATTGGCAATAATGTGATGATTAGTACAGGTGCTAAGGTTTTAGGACCATTTAAGGTGGGGGATAATTCTAGGATTGCAGCAAATGCTGTAGTACTTCAAGAAATTCCAGAGGATAGCACCGTAGTAGGAATTCCAGGAAAAGTTGTCCGTATTCAAGGCAAACGTGTGAATCCATCCAATGAGCTTGATCAAGTTAAAGTGCCAGACCCAGTTAAGCTAGAAATTTGCAGGTTGAAAGATACGATAGAAAGTTTACAAGAACAACTTCAAACTATTGAGAATAAATTAGGAATAGAAATTCCAAATACGCCGCATGTCTTAGATGAATCAGCAGAGATTTATGTATCTGAAGCCTTTAATGAACGCATGAATCAAACTGAATTTATTAGACAACCGGGGCAAATGCATATTTGCCACAATGCTAAATGTGGTTCAAAAGAAGCTTGTGAGCAATATACAAATCAAGCTGATATTCAGTGTAGTCATCATGATGGTAATCATGATATTAATCAAGACAATGATTTATACAACAGTCAAGATAAAACAAATCAAAGATAAAAGGTAGAAGGAGAGAAACAATGATTAGAATCTATAATACCCTTACAAAACAAAAAGAAGAATTTAAACCAATCGAACCCAATAAAGTGCGCATGTATGTGTGTGGACCAACAGTATACAACTTAATTCACATTGGAAATGCTAGACCATATATCGTATTTGATACAGTACGTCGTTACTTTGAAAGCCAAGGTTATGAAGTAAACTATGTTCAAAACTTCACAGACGTAGATGATAAAATCATCAAAAAAGCAAATGAAGAGAACCGCACAACAGATGAAGTCGTAGAACAATACATTGCAGAAACTTTAAAAGACGTAGCAAATCTTAATGTACACCGTGCAACTTGCCACCCACGTGTAACAGAAGAAATGCCACAAATCATTGAAATGATTCAAACATTAATTAACAAAGGTTTTGCATATGATGCAGAAGGTACAGTTTACTTTGATACAGCGGCATTTGAAGGCTATGGTAAACTTTCTAAGAAAGTATTAGAAGAATTAGAATCAGGACGTAATGACCGTGAAACATTAAGACACGACTTAGCAGCTGGTAAAAAACATCCAATGGACTTCGTACTTTGGAAACCTAAAAAAGATGGTGAACCTTATTGGGAAAGTCCATGGAGCGAAGGTAGACCAGGATGGCATATCGAATGTTCTGCTATGGCAAAACGTTACCTTGGAGATACAATCGATATTCATGCAGGTGGAGAAGACCTAGTATTTCCACACCATGAAAATGAAATTGCACAAAGTGAAGGTGCAAATGGTGCTGAGTTTGCACACTACTGGATGCACAATGCTTTCTTAAACATTGATAACAAAAAAATGTCAAAATCACTTGGAAACTTCAAAACACTTCGTGATGTAGGTGAAATGTATGGATATGATGTGGTTCGTTTCTTCATGCTAAATGCACACTACAGAAGTCCACTTAACTTCAGTGCAGATTTAATGCAGGCGGCAGCAAATAGCTTGGACCGTATCAAAAATGGTGGAATGGCACTTAAATTTGCATATGACCACAGTCAAATTGACACATTAACAGAAGAAGAACAAAAATTAATGGAAGAACTCCCAGTATTCGAAAAACGTTTCAATGACTATATGTCAGATGATTTCAATACAGCAGATGCAATTAGCGTCATCTTTGAGCTTGTTAAGTTTGCAAACACTTATACTAAAGAAGGGGCTTCAAAACCATTTATCAAAGCGGTTATGGACTTATTTGATAAGTTAGTAGATATTTTAGGTTTAATTTATAAAAATGAAGGCGAAACTGTAGATGGATTAAGTGATGAAGAAATTCAAGACTTCATTGAACAACGTAAACAAGCTAAGAAAAACAAAGACTTTGCTGAAGCAGACCGTATCCGTGAGTATCTTAAAGAGCAAGGTGTTCTGATTGAAGATACAAGAGAAGGTGTACGTTACAAGCGAGTATAATACAAATATGTATAATACAAATATGTATAATACAAATATGTATAATACAAAAATAGATATGGGTATAAATCCTGTAAACTGTATTATAATGTAGGAAAATGATTTATATAGAAGAATAAGTTTAAATCCATGATATAGGAATCAATAACCTATAGCATGGATTTAGATTAAGCAGAAAATAGGTGGACTCTATCTTATAGAGATATCCATAAAAGGTAGGAAAAACAAAATGAATAAGCCAATTCAAGATTTACTCAAGATTACATCAGGCGAACTTTCTCATAAGGCAAACACTTATTCACCATTAGCACTTGCTTATATTGGTGATGGGGTTTATGAGATTTTTGTACGTACCTATGTAATTAATAGAGGAAATATGCCTGTTAACAAAATGCACAAAGCATCAAGAGAACTTGTTAGAGCTAGCAGTCAGGCAAAAATCTACTTCTTAATTGAAGATATGCTAACAGAGGCAGAAGATGCAGTACTTCGTAGAGGGCGTAATGCAAAAAGTGTATCTATTCCTAAAAACGGTAATGTTAATGAATACCGTCATGCCACAGGGTTAGAAGCGCTTATTGGTTACCTTTATATAGAAGGAAAAGTTGACCGTATCAAAGAATTAATTGATGCAGGTCTTGAAAAACTACTTAGTGAAGAAGCGAAGTAAATTAGGAGAACAACATGAAATACGATTATAAATCAGCCAATAAAAAAGGCAAGAAAAATAATAAAAAATCAAATACAAAAGCAAACAACTTTGAGTTGGAAGAAATGAGCACATCAAGACCAAAGAAAAAAGAAGGTAGAAGAAGAGAAGAACGTTTTGATGATGAGTACTTTGAAATAGATGAAAATATTCGCTTTGGTCGTAACTCAGTAATGGAAGCTTTAAAAGGGAACCGTGAGATTGATAAAATCATGGTTCAAAAAGGTGAAAAAGAAGGTTCTGTTATTAAAATTATTTCTCTTGCAAAATCTAAAAGTGTGGTTGTGCAAGAAGTAGAAAAAGCAAAATTAGATGAGCTTACAGGTAGAGAAAAACATCAGGGTGTTCTTGCTTATGTAGCTGCACAAGAATATTCTTCAGTAGAAGAAATTTTAGAAGAAGCAAGAGAAAAGGGTGAACAACCTTTCGTAGTCATCTTAGATAATATCCAAGATCCACACAACTTAGGTGCCATTATCCGTACAGCACACAATGCAGGTGCACACGGTGTCATCATTCCTAAACGTCGTGCAGTAGGTCTTACAGGTACAGTATCTAAATCTTCTGCTGGTGCTCTTGAACACATGAAAGTAGCAAAAGTAAGCAATATCGTTCAAACAATTCGTGACCTTAAAGAAGAAGGACTTTGGATTGCATGTGCTGATATGGATGGAAAAACATTATATGAAGAAGATCTTACAGGGCCAATTGGTATTGTTGTAGGGAGCGAAGGTGAAGGCGTATCTAAGCTTACAAGAGATAACTGTGATTACATTGTAAGTGTACCAATGTATGGTAAAGTAACTTCACTTAATGCTTCAGTGGCAGCAAGTTTAATGGTTTATGAAGTTGTAAGACAAAGAAATTTCAAAGGCTAAGCAATTAAAAGAATCATAACTTTAAAAGCTAAGTAATTAAGAGGATTATAACTTTATAAGATTATAGATTTAGAAGATAGAAGTAAGATGACCTACAGTAGTAGAATGAAGGTGCTACTCTCAATAAGGTAGAATAAAAAATCTAACTTATTGAGGTAGCATCATAAAGAGTTTTACGACTGTAGGTCATTTTTATGTAATAGTATACAGGGCAAGGATTCAATATTAAAAATTAGTTTAAAGAAAAGAATAATAAATAGAATTAATAATAGATTAATATGTATGAGACATAGACAATAAAAATTGACAATATTTACGTTTAACAATAATAAATGTAAAAAATTATAGATATATTCTGCTAAATAAGCTATGCTTATATAATCTAAAATAGTAAGTCGACATAAAGCGAAAGGACTCGTATTAATATGAATGCAGAATACATAAATCTTTTTATTAGTGCAGTAACACAAGTATATGAAGAAACAATCCAAACGACGCTATTAATAGGGGATAAATCGATTAGAACAGGTAGCGCCTATAGCAAAAATGTAGTTGTACTCATTGGGCTTACAGGAAAAGTTAGAGGATCTGTAACAGTAAGTATGGATGAGGAATATGCAAAAGAAGTTGCCTCAAAAATGATGTTTGGCATGCCTGTAGAAGTATTTGATGAAATGCCTCAAAGTGCGATTAGAGAAATGACCAATATGACAATGGGACGTGTCGCTTCTTTATTTGAACAAATGGGTATTGGAATTGATATTACACCACCGACATTAATGACAGGAGAAAGCATTAGAATATCTAATGAAATTTCACCAACACTTGTACTAGGATTTAATGATGGTGCAAATGAAAATGTCATTGAATTAGACATTTCTATTATGGATGTAAAGTAGAGTGAAAATAGGATAATTTTACTAGGGGGTAAAAGTTATCCTATTTTTATTTTTTCTTTCATGAAAAAAGTCAAATTTGAGAAAAATCTCATTGTAGAATTTTCTTATTGTAAGAATATCTATTAACAAAAAGATAAGTTTGGTGTATACTAAAAATTAATTATCCAATAAAATAAGAGTCTAGTATCGTCTAGAGTTTAGATAAATGGATTAAATGATGTCGCCAAGAAATGCAGTAAGGAGAAGATATGCCGATAACTAATGAGGAAAAAAAGAGTAGAGAGACTTTTGAAAATCTATCAGATGAAGCATTAATTATTCTTTATAAAGATGGCGTTACAGGAGCAATTGATGAGCTCATTAAGCGTTATAAAAAATTGGTAAGAAATCGTATTAGGGTAAATTTTTTAGTAGGTACAGATAAAGATGATCTCATCCAAGAAGGAATGATTGGACTTTTCAAAGCTATTTGTGACTATAATCCTGAGAAGGAAGCAAGTTTTAAATCCTTTGCGACCTTATGTGTAACAAGGCAAATTAGCACAGCTTTTAAAGCTGTTTCAAGACAAAAGCATATTCCACTTAATCGTAGTATTTCATTAAGTATACCTGTTAATAAGTCATCAGATGAAGAGGATGAAGGAGTTACTTTAATGGATGTACTTAAAAATAATATTTCACTTACACCAGAGGATGAAGTGATTAGTAAAGAGAATGTGGATGATATTCATGAGTATATTGACAGAGTATTAAGTGCATTGGAAGTACAAGTACTTCACATTTATATGGAAGGAAAAAACTACAGAGAGATTGCTGAGATACTTGGTAAGTCTCCAAAATCAATTGATAATGCCTTACAACGTATTAAGAAAAAGCTTGAAGGTGTTACACGTTTACAAGCTTAATAAAAAAGAATAGCATATTTTAGTGAATGATAAGGAAATTACTGGCTAACTTAATTATAAAATCTATAAATAGGATAAGCTCCAATAGCGACTAGGTCGCTATTGGAGCTTATTTTTTTAAAGCTATTTTTTTTAGTAGCAACGTGGTAATACGTCCTCAACGTTGTCAATACGATTGATATTGAAGTAAACAATCTTTTGAGTACAAGGATTAATTGCTTTAACGAAACAGTCACCAACACTTACAATGACAACACACATTTTGCATCCATCAATGTGAATGATAACACGTTGGTTTGTTAATGTGCAAAGTGCATCTCTTAAGCTGTTTTCACACTCGCAGTCATTATTGTTATGGAATGGGCAAGAAAGTCCATCATAACCTACATTATTATAGCAGCTATTATTATAAGAGTTAGAACCACAGCAGTTATTATAAGAGTTAGAACCGCAGCAGTTATTATAAGAGTTAGAACCGCAGCAATTATTAGTAGATTTAGCAGTAGTCATATAGTTACGGCAGGTATTGCTTGATGAAGTATTAGAATTTGTGCTGTCACAGCAGCCATTATTTGAATGATTGTTTGAACAACAACTATTTACTGATTGATAACCACAGCAATTTTGACCTAAATTTGGTCGATCATAAAATTTACTGTTTTTTCTTCCACAACAACTCATATTTATTCCTCCTTATATCTTAAACAAATAAGTCATGGTTAGCATTGAGGTAAGCATGTTTCTACATAGTCGATACGATCAAAATTGAAGTATCTAACATTACCTGAACCGAGTTCGATTGCTCTAATATAGCAAGGGCAAACTTGTGAAATAATTACACAGTAACTACAACGATCAGTGTGAATGATAACTTTTTGATTTACAAGACAAGCTAAGTCGTGTTGAAATGCCATAATAATACCTCCTAGAAACATTTAAATTGCAAGTAATTTATAGAGAAACGGGTTCGACCCGCATTGCATTCTCTAGTATAAGGTATGTAACTTTTGGAAGTATTGTTACAAATAAGTATAAAAAAATACATCGTTCAATTTTATTTGAATATTTTATAATATAGATAAAAATAAATAATATTTTGCAATTGTCATGTAAAATGATATAATCATATAAAATGTCAGTAGGATTTAGGCAAAGAAAGGGAGAGAAGTTCTATGTTATACACAAGTACACGTCAAAATTTAGATCATATCACTGCTACAAAAGCAATTTTACAAGGTATTTCGAATGAGGGAGGTTTATTTGTCCCTACACAAATGCCAAAAATGGACTTTGCTTTAGAAGAGCTTGCAAATTGGTCATATCAAGAAGTGGCTTATCGCGTAATGCGTTTATTCTTTGATGAGATTAAAGATGAAGATTTAAAATACTGCATTGAACATGCGTATGATGAAAAATTTGATACAAAAGAAATTGCACCTTTAGTACATACAAAAACAGGTCACTTTTTAGAATTATTCCATGGACCAACAATTGCATTTAAGGATATGGCATTATCAATTCTTCCTTATTTAATGCTTACAAGTAAACGTTATAATGGAGAAGATAAAGATATCGTTATCTTAACAGCAACATCAGGGGATACAGGTAAAGCAGCTCTTGAAGGCTTTGCAAATGTAGATGGTACAAAAATTATTGTATTCTTCCCACAAGATGGTGTAAGTGATGTTCAAAAACAACAAATGGTTACAACAGAGGGTGCAAATACTTTCGTTGTAGGGGTTAAAGGAAACTTTGATGACTGTCAAACAACTGTAAAAGAAATCTTTGGAAACAAAGAATTTGCAGCAGAAATTGCTGAGAAAAATTATAAATTCTCATCAGCAAACTCTATTAATATAGGAAGATTAATTCCACAAGTTGCATACTACTTCGCTGCTTATGGCAAAATGGTACGTGATGGTAAAATTGCTGCTGGAGAGACAATGAATGTGGTTGTTCCAACAGGTAACTTTGGAAATATCTTAGCAAGCTACTATGCAAAACAAATGGGACTTCCAATTGGTAAACTCATCTGTGCATCAAATAGTAACAAAGTATTATTTGATTTCTTTGAATCAGGAACATATGATCGCAATAGAGAATTCTTCTTAACAGCATCACCTTCTATGGATATTTTAATTTCTAGTAACTTAGAAAGACTCCTTTATCATATCAGTGGTGAAAGCACCCAAACAGTGAATGAATTAATGAATAGCCTCAAAAAAGATGGTAAATACACAATCACAGAAACAATGCGCCAAAATATCAAAGACTTCTATGGTGGCTATGCAGATGATCAAACAACTAAGGCTTACATCAAAAAAGTGTTTGATGAAGAGGGTTATTTAATGGATACACATACAGCTGTTGCTTATGCTGTATATGACAAATATGTAAAAGAAACAAATGACCAAACACCAACAGTTGTTGTGTCAACAGCTAGTCCATACAAATTTACACATAGCGTTATGACAGCAGTAGATGCTGAAAAATATGATGGTATCAGTGATTTTGAATTACTTGACCAAATGCATGAACTGATCAAAGGGGATATGCCAAAAGCGATGGATCATATTGCAACAAGAAAAATCTGGCACAATACAGTTTGCAAGGTAAGTGAAATGAAAGATATGGTGAATCAATTTTTAGTATAATAGCCATAATACATTTGAAATTCTCTTATAAATTGACACAATTATATAATGTGATATGGAAATAGTGAAAATAAGAGTGGTCAAAATGCAAGAAGTAAGTTATAATAGATATGTTAAAGTAGTAGTGGACGCATAAGCTATAAGAGATATAATATAACATTATAGAGAATGAAGTATTAGCCTCTCAGCTGCTTTTGCCAGAAATAGATACACTTTGTATAGATTGTTGGCACATATTTAGAGTAAGAAAAGGAGAATACCAATGACATTATTTGAATTATGGAATAATTATGGTGAAGATGCAAAAGAAAGATCAGTAGAAGAATACAAAAAAGTTGTAGAAAACTACTTAGGTAGAGAAAGAGATGTATATGCATACTTACTTTCTCATACAGATGAAATTGTAGAAGGAACAATTGCTGAACTTGGTAAACGTTTCAACATGGACGAAGTTGAATTCTTAGGTTTCGTTGATGGAATCAACACAAGTTTAGTAAATGGTGAATACGATTTAACAGATTTCACAGGGGAATCATCTGTTAGATTAGAATTCGATCTTAAAAAATTATACTGGAACATGTTAGATGCTAAAGCTGAATGGCTTTACAACTTACCACAATGGAAAGAACTTTTAACAGATATCGAAAGAGCAACTATTAAAAGAGAATACAACAAAGCTAAAACAGTAGTTAAAGCTAAAAAAGTTGGTCGTAATGAAGCATGCCCATGTGGTAGTGGTAAAAAATACAAACAATGTTGTGGAAAATAACTGCTCGTATGAGCAGTTATTTTTTATTCTAATATAGAAAAACTGCATTTTATTAGTTAAGGATTTAGGTATAAGGAAAGGAGCTTAAAAGTGAATATTAGATGGGCTTATTATTTAATTGCGGCAATATATATTCTGCTGATTGTATTAAGAGTAATTAACTACTTAAATGAAGCGAAGTATAAAAAAGAAAATACAAACTACGGTAAAGTATTTTCTTTTAAAAAAGACTTTTTTACGATGGTTACATTCATTTGTATCCTTGTAACATTAGGGATTAATATAGCAGCACTTATTGGTGATAAACCAATAAATACATCAAGTATTTTAATTACAATGCTAGTGATTGGTTTTACAGTACTAAATAGTGTAACTTATATTTTATACTCAGTGGAAAATAATAGCATTTGTTTCTTGGGCTATACTTTAAAAGACAATGATATTGAGAGTCTAAAGGTGAAATCTGGTAAGAAACATGTGACGCTTAATCTGACATTTACACGTGAGATTGAAAGCTACAACTATACAAAGGTTTTACTCTTTGGTAAGGAAAAAGAAACTTTAACTAAGATGTTAGAAAAGATGAGTGATTCTGTAGAGGCAAATTAAACTAAATAGAACAAAAGTAGATGATTCATAGGGGTGTGGACATCTATTTTTTTGCGCAAATTTAACGAGAAATTTATTTAGATTGCTAAAAGTAGAGCATATAATGCCTATAAAATCAAAAATAAAAATTGAGTTTTTTAAGTATAAAAAATTATCTTTATTTTTATTTTTAAAATGCTAAAATAAAGGGAGATAGACTAAACCATTAAACAGTGGGAGTGGAATGATTATGGATGATATTATTAAGCAGATTGCTCAGATTGATTCTGTTGCAGTAAGTAATAGAAGAAATAGTGAAGAGGCTCTGCAAGAAAAACGAAAAGCTTATGAAAAGCAAATGAGCGATTATTACGAGACACGTATTCAAAAGGCAAAGGAAAAAGCAGAACAGATTTATAGTCAGATTGTAAGCTCAGGAGAGGATGAACATCATATAGAATCGGAAAAGAGCAGAAAGTCTATGGTGACAATACAAAATTATTATACAGAGATTGAACAAACATTATTAGATGAAGTATTTAATGAACTATTCAAAGTGGAGGGATAGTATGAATCCTTTTGCATCTTATAGAGCAATTAATACAAAGCTGCATGCCAAGAAAAGAATATTACTTTCTAAAGGTGAATGGGATAAGGTAACTGGGTATAAAAATGTACCACAAGTAATCGAGTTTTTAAAAAAGCGTGCAGCTTATAGAGAAGAAATGAGTAGCTATAAATCTAATGATTTACACCGATCAGATTTGGAGATTATTCTGGATCGTTATTGTGTAAATGAAATAGAAGATATGCTCCACTATTTTTCTGGTAGTTACAAAGAATTTTTTAAGACTTTTTTGATGGAGTATGAAATTAGTGATTTAGATTTAATTCTTAGAACTATTTCAAGAAAAGATGATATACAAGATATAGAGAAGCTCTTTGTGCATTCTGAAAGATGGAGCCAAGCAAACTATCATAAATTATTAAATAGCCATGACACAGCTCAATTTATAGAAGCATTACGTGGCACCAATTACTATGCTGCATTAAAGACTATGTCAGCAGACGATGTACTTAAAAGAGAATTTCATATGGAGATGAAGCTTTACATGATTTTTTATAATGAGCTTATGAGTAAAGCATCTAAGTTAAAAGAAAAAGACCAAGAAATTGCGAAAGATATGATAGGTACAAAGATTGATTTTATCAATGCACAATGGATTTACCGTGCATTTAAATATTACGAGATTTCACCAGAAGAAATTTTGATTTATAGTTTGCCAAATGGTAAGAAACTGAGCTACCGTAAGTTAAAACAACTAAGCTATTCTAAAAATATAGAGGAACTCATGAAGGGGATAGAGAAATGTTTGGGGTACGCTTTATTTAAAAACCAAAATGATGCCTTTATTGATTGTATGACAGATCGTTATTTGTATAAATATGCGTGTCATATAGACAAAGATAATGAGAGTATTGCGTCTTCTATTGCATATATTATGTTGTTAGAAATAGAGGTTAATGACTTAGTTGCACTTACTGAGGGCATTAGATATCAATTAGAAGAAGGTGATATAAGTAGATATTTAGTCCATACTACATAAAGAGTGGAGGAGTCTATATATGGCGATTGAACAAATGAAGTTACTGAGCCTAGTAGGGGCAAGAGATAAGGAACATGATATCTTGCAAGAATTAGTACTTTGTGAAAAAGTACATTTGGATTTAGAGAATGCAGATACCTATGGTAATAACTATATCTTGCATGAGTATGAAGCGATGTTACCTTCGGCAGGAAGAGCACAAGAAGAAAATCAAGCAGAGATTGAAAATGTTTGTCGTACGAGTATTAGCCAGCTAGAGAGAATGGCAGAAGGCCTAGAGTTGGAGTTGAATGTTGTAGTCGATCAAATTGAAGAGTATACGAGGCCCCAAGCTTTAAGTGACTTAAAGCAGCTAGAAGATAGGCTAACGCCTAGTATTGAAGCAATTAGAGAAAAGAAAAAGCAGTTAGAGCGAACCAACGAAGTGGGAGTTATCTTAGGATATATTCGAAAGAAAATAGACTTCACTGCTCTAAGGAACTTAAGTTATATCCAGTATGAAATAGGCACAATGTCTAAAGATAACAGTTTACATATTAAGAAGAACTACGAAAATATTAGTGCATTAGTTTTTAGGATAGGAGAAATCCAAGATTCTAGCGAAGATATCTATATGATTTTCTATCTTAAAGAGTTAGAAGAAGAGACAAGTCGCTTACTTAAATCACTTAATTGGCACAAGATTAATATAGAGAGTGATTTGGAAGGGAATCTTGAAACCTGTAAAAGCAACAATGAAAAAAAGGCGGAGATTCTAAAGAAACAAATTTCCATACTAGAAAAAGATTTATATGAGTCTAAGCTAGATATGCTAAAGCGTTTCAATAAAATCTATACAAGGCTTCAGCTAGAGCTTAGAATCATAGAGCTTAAATCACAAACGGTTGTGGGGAATAATGTTTTTATACTCAATGCTTGGATTCGTTCTAGGGATTATCAAAAATTAGAAGAACGCATTGCCAAGGTAACGGATAAATATGTAATGATGGCACGTAAACCTGGGGATATAGGTGAGGAGATTATGCCGCCGACTTTACTTAGAAATAACTGGTTTACAAAGCCGTTTGAACTTATTGTGAAACTTTATGGCTTACCAAGTTATCATGAAATTGATCCAACGCCTTTCTTGGCGATTACATTTTGTTTAATGTTTGGCATTATGTTTGGAGACATTGGGCAAGGTTTTATTTATTTCTTAGCAGGTGTAGGTATTGCTAAGAAAATCCCAGCAGCTGCTGGTATACTAAAGCGTTTAGGGATTAGTTCTATGATTTTCGGTGTGGTATATGGTAGTATTTTTGGTTTAGAAGATGTAGAGTGGCTAAAAAATATTGCACTAGTACATGGAGGACCACTGAATACCAATAATATTATGCCGATTTTGATTGCAGGTGTAGCATTTGGTGTCGCTGTTTTAACAATTTCTTTTATATTAGGGATTATTAATGCGCTTAGAAGACATGACATTGAAGGCGCATTCTTTGGAAAGAATGGTGTGGCAGGTTACCTATTCTTTATAGGCCTTATTTCTACGGTCTTATCCATTATGAGTGTGATTCCAGTACCTATTATTTTACCAATTGCTTGTATGATTATGATGCTAGTCATTATGGTATTTAAAGAACCGATTACACATTTAATAGAAGGGGTTCGCCCACTTATTTCTGGTGATAAAGGGTCTTACTATATTGAAAGTGGATTTGAAGGTGTTGAAACCATTCTTTCTACTTTGAGTAATTCCATTTCTTTTATTCGTGTAGGTGCTTTTGCATTAAACCATGCAGGGTTATTTATGGCATTTAAAGTAATGGCCGAAATGGTGCCAAGTGGTATTCCAGAATTTATTATTCTAGTATTGGGAAATGTTTTGATTTTAGTACTAGAAGGTTTGGTAGTATTTATTCAAGGTTTGAGGCTTCAATATTATGAAATGTTTAGTAAATACTTTGGTGGAGATGGTGTAGCGTATGAGCCGCTTAAGATTACAAAGTAATATGAGACAAAGAGAAATATTGAAGAGAAGTAACAGGAATATATGTGATGTGAAATAGATAGAAACAATCAAAAACAAGTGATAGAAGACAGAAGTATTACAAAGAGATAATTAGAAACATGATTGATATGAAACAGATAGAGAACTAAAAATGACAATAAGAATACAAGATGGAATAGAGACAGCACGAGACAGTTTAGAAAGCTGGCCGTAGAAAGTAGGATTTAAATAATAAAAATATGTAGGATATGAAAGGGAGTATTAATAATGATGCAAATAATCGTTATATTAGCAGCAATGATTGCAGTAGGAACAGTACTTTATGGAGTAAAAGCAGTAAAAAATAAAAAGCAAGGCAATATTAAATCACATATACTTGCGTCACTTGGAATGTTTAGTGCATTAGTGATTTGTTTTATGATGGTAGGGGCAAATGATGTATTATTAGCAGCAGAAGTAGCACAGGAAACAACAGGTGGTTTAACACTTGGTGATGGTCTTAAATTTTTAGCAGCAGCACTTAGTACAGGTCTTGCAACTATTGGTACAGGTGTAGCTGTAGGTTCTACAGGTTCATCAGCTATTGGTGCTGTATCAGAGGATTCTACAATTTTAGGTAAAACATTGATTTTCGTAGGTATGGCAGAAGGGATTGCGATTTACGGTATGATTATTTCTATCTTAATTTTATTTGTATAAGTTGATATATAAAGAAAATCAATATATAATGCAAAATATTAAGACAAAAATAAAAAACTAAAAATAAATGATAAATAAGGAGTGTGCCTAAAATGAAGTCATTTTTTATAAGCGATAATCACGATACCTGGGTAGGCATGCGTCTTGCAGGCATGGATGGGGTGCTTCTTCATGAGAAAGAAGAACTCCTTGAAGTTTTAAAAAACGTAACAACAAATCCTGAAATAGGAATCATTATTTTAACAGAAAAAATTGTGGATTTAGCACCACATGTCATCATGGAATATAAAATAAAAAACAAGACACCACTTATTGTGGAAATTCCAGATAGACATGGTACTAGTAGAGGTGCTGATGTCATAACAAGTTATATTAGGGACTCTGTAGGAATCCGCATATAGGGGTGAAATGCATGGTTACAATCGAACAAAAACTAACGTTATTTTCTAAACTTTTAAATCAAGATATAAAAGAAGAAATGGACGAAAAGTTTATTCAGTTAGAAAGAGAGTATGAACAACGTATTGCTGAAAGTAAGTTTAATGCAGATCAAGAAGCTAATGAGATTGTAGAGCAGGCAAGAAAACGTGCTGAGATTAAAAAAGTAGAGTTAATGAGTAGAGGCCGCTTGGCTAGTAAAAAAGAAATGATGCAAGTTAAAGAAGAGATGGTTGAGCAGTTTATTAGTACGTTGCAAGAAAAAGTAAAGATTTTTACGCAAACAGCTGCTTACTTAACCTATTTAGAAAATATGATAAAGAGCCTAAATGGATTAAGTGAAAGTTCAAACCAATTGATGATTTATTTAACATCACAAGACTATGAAAGCAACCAAAAGTTTATTGCAAAACAACTTGTATCTAATGGAATAGACGAGGATAAGTTAAGTTTTGAGATATCAAAAACACCTATCTTGGGTGGGCTTATTATTGTAGATACTGTGTACAATACACGTATTGATATGAGCATGTCTACTGTAATAGAAGAAGCAAAGGAAAGCATTATTAATCGAATCATAAGAGCAATTGGAGAGGTGGGTGAAGTTGTTCATGACTAGTTATGGTACAGTAAAACTCATCAATGGGCCAGTTGTTAAAGGAAGTGGTATGGCTGACTTTAAGGTTAATGAAATGGTTACAGTAGGTGAAAGACAATTGATTGGAGAGGTTGTTTCTTTAGATGGTGATATTGCAACTATTCAGGTTTATGAAGAAACAGAAGGTCTAAGAGCAGGTGAAAAAATCACCTCTACTGGTGCACCACTGTCTCTTTCTCTTGGACCGGGTATGCTTAGTAATATGTTTGATGGGATTCAAAGACCATTAAAGAAAATTCAATCTCTATCAAAGAATTTCATTCCAGAGGGCATTGGTTTGCTCTCTATTGATGAAGAAAAAGAGTGGGATGTAACAATCATAGCTCAAGTTGGAGATACACTAAGAGCAGGTGAATGTTATGCCACAGTACAAGAAACACAAAGTATTCTTCATAAAATCATGGTGCCACCAAACTTAGGGGGGACAGTTGTAGCAGTAAGTCCTAGCGGTCAATATAAAATTAATGATTGCATTGTAAAATTAGAAGATAAAATGGGGAATATCCATGAGTTAACATTAGTTCAGAAATGGCCAGTACGTCGCCCTAGGCCAATTAATAGACGTGTACCGATTTACAAGCCACTGGTGACAGGACAACGTGTTATTGATACTTTCTTCCCAATTGCAAAAGGGGGGACGGTAGGTCTTCCTGGTGGATTTGGAACAGGAAAAACAGTGACACAGCATCAGCTTGCAAAATGGTCTGATGCCGATATTATCGTATATATTGGATGTGGTGAACGTGGAAATGAGATGACCAACGTTTTGGAAGAATTCCCTGCACTCATTGACCCTAGAACCAATCGTCCGCTCATGGAGCGAACCATCTTAATTGCCAATACCTCTAATATGCCAGTAGCAGCGCGTGAAGCAAGTATTTATACAGGAATTACCATGGCAGAATACTTTAGAGATATGGGCTATGATGTTGCGATTATGGCAGATTCTACCTCAAGGTGGGCAGAAGCCCTTCGTGAAATTTCTGGTCGTCTGGAAGAAATGCCAGCAGAAGAGGGATATCCAGCTTACCTGCCATCTCGTCTTGCTCAATTCTATGAAAGAGCAGGCTGTGTGGAAACGTTAGCAGGAGATGAAGCTTCTGTTACGATTATTGGTGCAGTTTCACCAGCAGGTGGAGATTTCTCTGAACCTGTTACAGAGAATACCAAACGTTTTGTAAGTGCTTTCCTAGCTCTGGATAAAAAGCTAGCCTATGCAAGACACTATCCTTCTATTAATTATTTAACCAGTTATAGTGGTTATGTAACATTGCTTTCAGATTGGTATAGTGAAAATGTAGCACCTGATATGCTTACCCTTCGTGGAAAGATGGTACGCTTGCTACAGGAAGAAGAAAAGCTTAATGAAATTGTTCAATTAGTAGGAGAAGATGTACTCCCTAATGACCAAGTACTTGTTTTGGAAATTGCTAGAACGATTAAAAAGGGTTTCTTACAACAAAATGCATTGCATAAGGATGATACCTATGTTAGCTTAGAAAAGCAGTATAAAATGCTACATGTTATAGATGATTTATATGAGAATGCCCTTAAATGCGTTAAAATAGGTATTCCGCTTTCTACAATTCGTAAAGAACAGGTCTTTGATGATGTTGTAAAAATGAAATATGATATACCAAATGACCGATTAGAATTATTAGATGCACTCAGAGCGCGTATTGTAACAGTCTACAGCGAGCTGAGAGAAAAGTATCAGTAGAAAGGGGGATTCAAAGTGAGAAAAGAATACTTAAAGTTAGACAAAGTAGAAGGACCTCTTATTGTCCTTTCCAATATAGAAGGCGTTGCCTATGATGAGATTGTACATATCAAAATGGACACAGGAGAACTGAGAAAAGGGAAAGTAATTAAGATTGATGGCAAAACTGTAGTCGTTCAAGTTTTTGAAGGTACATCTGGTATTTCCACAGACAATGCCAGTGTCAAATTTACAGGCGAGCCATTAAAATTGCCACTTTCAAAAGAAATACTAGGACGTAGTTTTAATGGGATTGGAGAACCAGTGGATGGTGCTTATCAAATTAGTTCATCTCATAAATATAATGTTAATGGGAGACCGATTAATCCAGTAGCACGCCGTTATCCTAGAAACTTTATTCAAACAGGTATTTCTGCTATAGACTCATTGATGACACTCATTCGTGGTCAAAAGCTGCCTATCTTCTCTGGAAATGGAATTGCCCATAATGAACTTGCTGTACAAATTGTAAAGCAGGCAAAAATCAAGGGAGCTAATGCAGATAACTTTGCCGTTGTATTTGGCGCAATGGGTGTAAGACATGATGATGCAGCTTATTTTACCAGAAGCTTTGAGGCAGCAGGGGTATTAGACCACGTTGTTATGTACCTCAATCTAGCAGATGATCCGATTACAGAAAGAATTTCTACACCAAGATGTGCCCTTACAGCAGCAGAGTATTTGGCCTTTGAGCAAAATATGCACGTATTGGTTGTAATTACCGATATGACTAGCTATAGTGAAGCTCTTCGTGAAATGTCATCTACTCGTGGAGAAGTACCTTCACGTAAAGGTTATCCAGGATATCTTTATAGTGACCTTTCTACCATTTATGAAAGAGCAGGTATGCTAGAAGGTGCAGAAGGCTCTATTACCTTGATTCCGATTTTAACCATGCCAAATGATGATATTACACACCCAATTCCTGACCTGACAGGATTTATTACAGAAGGTCAGATTGTACTTAGTCGTGAACTCAATCAAAAAGGCATTTATCCACCAATTGATATTCTGCCATCTCTTTCACGTCTGATGAAAGATGGTATTGGGGAAGAATATACACGTGGCGATCACTCCGCTTTATCTAACCAAATCTTTTCTTCTTATTCAAAGGTGCAAGATGTACGTTCTCTTGCACAAATCATTGGAGAAGATGATTTAGGAGAAGTAGATAAGTTGTACTTAAAATTTGGTCGCAAGTTTGAAGAAGAGTTTGTGGCGCAAGGTAGCAGTGAAAATAGAACGATGGCAGAAACCTTAGATTTGGGATGGAAGATTTTGTCTATCCTACCAAAGTCAGAACTTGACCGTATTGAACCAGAAATCCTTAATAGATATTATCCAGGAGAAAAGGAGCGATAAAAGATGGCTGTTTTAATTGCACCTACCAAATCCAATCTGATTAAAGCAAAGGCATCTTTGGAACTTTCTAACAAGGGTTTTGAACTCATGGATAAAAAACGAAATGTACTCATCAAAGAAATGATGAGCCTAGTAGAGCGGGCTAAGGAAATCCAGTCTGAAATCTATGACAAAATTGAAGAAGCATATAATCATTTACAATATGCCAACATTACATCTGGAATCAAAAATGTGGAGAATATCGCTCACAGTATTCCAAAGGATGAAGAATTTGAAGTTTTGTTAAAAAGTGTAATGGGTGTAGATGTGCCTATGATCAAGTATGAGAAAACACCCCTAACACCTTCTTATGGTTTTCACAATACCAATCCAGCGCTAGATGCAGCCACAGTTTGTTTTAGAGAAGTACGTTATATGATTTATGAACTAGCAGAAGTAGATAACTCTATTTTTAAATTAGCCAAAGAAATACAAAAAACACAAAAACGTACCAATGCATTGCAACATATTCAAATTCCACGTTATAAGGAACAGGTAAAATATATTCAAGAGGCACTCGAAGAAAAAGAGCGTGAAGATTTCTTTAGGTTAAAAAGAGTAAAGAATAAGAATCAGTAAAATCAGTAGGAAAGATAGACTGGATGATTAAAGGCTAATAATTGTAATGTTAAGATACTTTATAGTAAGAAAGACTAAGGTTTGATAGAGCTGGATATACTTTTAGATGTAATAAGTAGAGCTAAAAAGGTACATACTAATAACAACGAACATATAATATTAATATAGCAGATGCATTTATTGGAAAATTAATTTTTGATTTCAACTTGCAAAAAATGTAGAAAATGCTATAATGTGTTTAACAGCGAAAGCAAACGACTTTCGAAACAGATTACTATTTTAAAGTAATGATTTTAGATGAATTAATAGATACCTGAGATGTACGACAACCTGTTATTTTGAACCTACAAATCATGCAAGGGAATCAAGAGTATTACTAGCGATGTCAGGCCACAAGTTAATTCCCTTAAGAGCCATAATAGGCTACAGGGCAGTGGAAGGCTGAGGGAGTAGGTGAGATACCCACCTAGAGAAATCTAGGGCGTCAAAATTGCAGGACCGGCATATTTGGGCATTAATTTTGAAACCAACGATAAAATCGATAATTAAATATTACCTGGGGTGTACGACAACCTGTTATTTTGAACCTACAAACTGTGCACGGGAATCTGATTTCCTCACTAGCTATGTCAGGCCACAACCTAATTCCCTCACTGGTTTACCACAGGGCAGTGGAAGGCAGAATGAGTGTGAAAGATACCCACCTAGAGCGATCTAGGGCGTCAAAATCGCAGGACCGGCATTTTGGGCAATATGAGGGCATTAACCATATACGGTTAATGCCTTTTTTATATGTGATAGTTATAGAATAGGAATATAAAATGTAGTTATATGTAGTTATAGATACAAAGATGAATGTCTTTTTTATTAATAAGTAGAAAGGAGTTAGTCAAAATCCAAAAAGCATTTTTTAATTAAATATAAATTGCAAAGCTAAATAGATACATAATATAGAAATGTTTGATGGGATTTTGATGTAAAAAATGCTTTATAGAATACAACAATTTATAAAAGCAATAACAGCAAAAGTGTCAGAAGAAGAAAAACAGTGGATTAGTCAGCAGTTATCTAAGGCAGAGTGTGAATTATTTTTTAAGCTAAAAGTTCATGAGCAAAGACACTGTATTGATGTAGCTAAAGTATTATCAGCTAACCCCTGTGGAAATCGTGAAATGATTCGATTAGGGTTGCTGCATGATATTGGAAAAATTAAATATCCATTAAACCCTATAGAAAAAGGTATAATTGTATTATTAGATCAATTGACTAAAGGAAAAATCCAAAGGATGACGTCGCTTAAAATCGTCAAGTGCTACTATGAACATGCCGAGATAGGCTATGAATTATTAAAGGCATTAGCTCAATATGATGAAACCTTTTTAGAAAGAGTTAGAAGACATCATAGCCAAGGAAAAGGTGATGAAGTTCTAGAATCACTTAAGAATGCTGATGATTCATGTTAAATACAAGTTCATTTATTGCAAAGCATTTGCAAATAGATTATAATACTTATATAGAGATGTAATAAAAGAGTACTATACAGTATTTAAAAGATGTATTAAAAATATTTGGCATAATTGATTAAGCTAGAATAGTATGCAAGATGAATTATACAATTTATAAGATAATATGCTCATATGAGAATGCTTCCATATAAGGAGTGCAATGTCATAGTAGCAAAAAGTAAAGAGGGGTTAAAATGGTAGAAGATTTTTTAGCTCATTTAGGGATAAAGGTAACTAAACAACGTGTTGCCGTTATTGAAATATTAGAGAAGGCAAAAGAACCTATTACAGCAGAACAGATTTATGATGAAGTTGAAGATAAGGACCTTTTAAATTATTCAACAGTTTATCGTACCCTTAATACTTTAAGTGAAAAAGGGGCACTGATCAAAACAGGAGAACCTGGCGGGAAAATGTATTTTCAACTTAAAGGGCATCATCATACCCATCAGTTAGAATGTACCCAGTGTCATAAACATATTCAGATTGAGGCATGTCCAGTAGAAGCATTTAGCCGTGCGGTAAGTAAAGAAACAGGCTTTGTGGTGACAGAGCATTCTTTACAAATTAAAGGCTTATGTGCAGAATGTGCTGCAGAAAAACAAATTAATCCGAAAAAATAAAAGGCTTGAGATATATAAAGGTAACGGAAATCTTTATATATTTCAAGCCTTTTTGGTTGGTATATAAGTTCTGATATAGTACAAGCTCGCATACAATATAGTTAAATACATTAGATAAGGGGGATGCGAGTATGTATCATAAAACCTCTAATTGGAATCAATCAAAATCATATTATAAATCAATTAAAAGAAGAAACAATTACGCGTCAGTAATAGCGGTAATTGTTTTGGTGGGGGTATGGTATATTTTTATAGGTAGAGACTTATTATCACAAATGGATGCAAGAAAAGGAAATGAACTACCCAAGAAGGTTTATTATGAATTTACATGTAGTGAAGCCAATTTAGCCAAATTAGTAGGTATGACATGGAACGAGGACATTGCATCAGCAAGTACAGAATCAAATAGCAAAGAAGCTGATGCAAAGCATGGAATAGATGAGGATACTTTGTGGTATGAAAAGTACTATGACAAGCTAGAAACATTAGGCGTTAGTAGTTTAAAGATAGAGAATGCTTTTAATGCCTTAAGTAGTCAGCAGCTAATGCAGGTGTTTTATGAATTAACAGGAAAGGATATTTTAATAGAAGAGAAAAATCAACTTCAGCTTTATGAAGTGTTACAATATTACAAAAATGTCTTAAAAGAATGCAATCAAGCGATGCAGTATAAGACGTTAACCATTTTATCTACACCTACAGATAGCCAGGATTTATCTGCATGGCAAGTAGCGACTAGTGAGGGCAAGTATTGCTTTGAAGGTTTGGTGATTGATCCACTTAAGAATAAAACGGTTCAAGTTGCCTATTTTGGAGAAGAGCTTTTGGGTGTAACAGAAATTATTAGCAATCAATGTATATTGGATGATTGTAAGGTAATTGAAGTGGAAGACGAGATGGCGACGATTGAAGTAGCAGGATTAGAACTTCAATTTAAGAATAAAGCATTAAAAAAAGAAGATATCATGCAGATTGGTAGTGTCATGATAGAAGAGGGGAAAGTCATTGATTTTACAGCTAAGGGAAGTCAACAACTAGATACATTAGTAGGCGTATCTAGTAATGAAATTCTCTTAGAAAAAGCAGGTAGCTTTGGGTATGATCAAGTGGTGATAGAAGACCAAACAGGACAAAATCAATATCATGAGTTAGGTGATTTAGTTTTCGGTTTAAGAGTGGCATATAGTCAAAGAGAAGGAAAGATTACAAGACTGCAAGTGGTAGGAGGAAGTACATTACAAGAAATTAGAGTACTCATTAGCAGCACCAAAGAAGGTTATACACAAAGTGATGTAGCATTAAGTGTGAGTGCTGATTATGATTTACTTTATAATGGTGTAGCGACTACTTTAGCAAAAGGTGAGACTTGGAAGGCAAGTCAATTTGACTGGCAAGACGGCGTTAATGTGATACGCATGATTCCAAGAGATGAAAAGAGTCAAATAATCCTTAATAGTATAGAAAAGAGTGGTAATGCACCAGCATATCTTGGCATTCTAGAAATTAATAAAGTAGACGGTGGGTATCAGCTTATTAATGAAGTGAATATGGAAAGTTATGTGGCAGGTGTGCTCCCTAGTGAAATGCCAACAAGCTATGGGATAGAAGCTTTAAAGGCTCAAGCAGTGGCTATTCGTACATATGGGATGGCGTGCATGGAAAGTGGAAAGTTTATGGCATATGGTGCACATGTAGATGATACAACTGCATCACAGGTATATAATCAAACACCTACCAATGAAATTGCTATGGATGCTGCTAAGCAAACAGCAGGTTTAGTCTTAAAATCAGAGGGAAAACTTATTAGTAATAAGTTCTTTGCGACCTCTTGTGGCTATACAGCTAATTTTGGAGAAGTATGGGCGGGACAAGATTTTCCGAGCAACACACCAAGCTATTTAGTATCTAGGCAGCAGTACCTAGGGGATCATTTAGTAAGTAGCTTACAAGATGAAACACATTTTAAGGAGTTTATTACGCTAGGAGCAGAAGATATGGATGCTTTTGATGAAGATTCACCTTGGTTTAGATGGCAAGTGACATTAACAGGTGGAGAAACACAAAAGTTGATTCAAACAGCATTGGAAAGTCTTGTACAAAAATATAGTAGTTTAATCACCATCACTTCTCAATCTGGTAAGAATGAAAATAACATAGAAGCATTAGGTAATCTTTGTGCATTGGAAGTATTACAAAGAGGTGAAGGCGGCAATATAATGAGCCTAGCACTTCAATTTGAAGAAGGAAAGGCTGTTGTGGAAACAGAATATCTGATTCGTAGTTTATTTGCCAGCAATAAAGAGCAAGATTTAACGGTTGTAAGAAACAACCAATCAACAGTAAGCCAAATGACATTACTACCTAGTGCATTCTTTACCATAGAACAATCCAAAGATGAGTCAGGAAAACTTAGTGAGCTTACACTACTTGGTGGTGGCAATGGTCATGGTGTAGGCTTAAGCCAAGATGGGGCAAAAGGGATGGCAGAGCGTGGCTACTCCTACAAGGATATCCTGATGCACTATTATAATGAATGCGAAATTGTACAGGGATAGATATAGAGAAAGTAATACAGTTTCAAGATAATTGATCTATAGATGGTTTAGACAAACTTGATATTGATATATTCCAAAATATATAATATTATGAAATTAGAGCAAGCTTTGGGGAAAGAACAGGGGGAGGGCTTCATGAAAGAAGTTCGAAATAAAAAATGTGTACATATAGAAGATATGGCACAGGTATTTAATCAGTTAAATATTAGTCTCAAAAAGCTTCTAGTATTGTATACAGATTCTAATCGCAAAATAGGTGGGTTAGAATTTAATCCAGATGAAATTAAAAAATATTTATCTAAACAGGAAATAGAAGAATATATTGCTTTAAGGGAAAAATTTAGTTTAAATGATGATTTTATGGTTATTGGTCTAGAAGAAGGGTGTAAGAATGAAGCTAGGTTAAAGCATATTGTAAGAAAGTTTGATAAGGCAATCAAAAAAGAACTTACACTAGAAAATAATAAGCAGGATGAATGTATTAATACAGATCTTAGGAATGTTATTTTGCATGTGGAAACACGGCCTATGATGTATTTAAGAAAGCGTTCAGTTTATGAATTAGATGCTTTTATTAAAAATATTATTTATGGCAGTTATGTTTTAGGGAAGACATATGCCGATACATTAGATGAAAATAGTTACTGGGGTTATTTTTCTGAGTGGCTCGCAAAAAAGTATGAAAGTGTCAGAAGTATGGGGTGGTGCCAGATTCTGATGGAACAGGAGCATGATGAGGAAAAGGCTTTTGATAGATTCTTTGAAGAGTTTAGAGATTATCTAGAAGAGGTGGAACATTACAAGAGTAAAAAAGAAGTCATAGAGGCTTTAGTTCAGCAACTGATGGAGCCTGATTTATTTAAAGAATTAGACTTAGAGGCAGAGCTAGAAAACTATCCTAATCGATATGCCAAAGAGTACTATGAACGCAGTTGTTATCAGATGAAAATTTATTGTGTTCATATGGATGAAAGATATGGTAGGCATAGACATTACTTAGAGACTTTCTACATAGAAAGGGATTTAGAACAAGTTTGGGTTAGATATAAGGATACCATTTTATATCAAACGCTAGAAGCTTTTTTGCAAGATAATCCTAGCTGGTATGAATGGGAGGATTTAAAGGTATAATACAAACTTAACATAATATCTAGAAAAATAGCTTAAAATAAAGACAATAATAAAGGGCTTACAGGAGGACTAACATGAGTGAAATAATAACATATGTGGGAATATGGATTAATCCATTAGAACCAAAAGAAGAAATGATTGATATTAGAGATATTGCACATGCTTTATCGTTAGTGTGTAGAGGAAATGGACATGTAAAATTCTTTTATTCAGTAGCACAGCACTCTATTTCGTGTTGTATGGAAGCAAAGGCAAGAGGCTATTCTAAAGAAGTACAATTAGCTTGTTTATTGCATGATGGTAGCGAAGCTTACTTATCAGATATGACAAGACCAGTAAAAAGAAAAATGCCAGAATACAGAGAGATTGAAGATAAACTTCAAAATCTAATCTGGGAAAAATATTTAGGCAAGCCATTATCTGAAGAAGCACATAAACAAGTTTTTGAGATAGATGATGATATTTTATCTTATGAGTTTAAAGAGATCATGCCAAGAAGCATTTCAGAAGACTATAAAAATTTACGTAGTACACCAGATGTAAGATTTATAGACCCAAGTGAGATTGAAGAAAAGTTCATGGCATTATTTCATGAGCTATGCCATGAGCAGTAAAAAAAGAGTATAGATAAAAATTAAAAAGTATAAAGACTTAAAAACTCCTCCTAGAAGATGTTTCAATTGAGAAACAATCTACTCAGGGGAGTTTTTTTGTAGGTTAGAAGTTTTTTATAAGTAATTGAATCGTTTAGGGATAAAGTTTCGCAGTTGAAGTAAGTAATATCATTTAGCTATGTGATTATTATTATATTGGAAAAATTGTCCAAGTAATCATGTTTAATAAAAATATTATAATTAAAATGGTACTGGGTTCATAATGGTGATAAAATATAGTAAATTATTTCAAGTAAGAGCAAAACAATTGTGTGGAATGAGTAATTAAGAATTATTGGTATAGTATGAAGAGGATGAAAGGGAGTACGTAAATGTATAAGATTTTAGTTGTAGAAGATGATACAATTATCAGTGAAAAAATTAAAGAGTATCTAGAAAAATGGGGTTACGAAGTGAAGTGCATAGTAGACTTCGCAGCTGTAATGACTGACTTTCTTCAGTTTAATCCACAACTGGTTCTAATGGATATTGGACTTCCTTTCTATAATGGATATCATTGGTGTATGGAGATACGCAAGCTTTCTAAGGTACCTATTATGTTTCTTTCTTCAGCAAGTGACCAGATGAATATTGTAATGGCTATGAATATGGGAGCAGATGACTTTGTCACTAAACCTTTTGACTTAGAAATTTTGCAAGCTAAGATAGGGGCTATGCTGAGAAGAACGTATGACTTTAATACAGAAACTGGATTTTTGGTGCATAAAGGTGCCGTTTTAAATACATTAAATACAGAGCTGAGGGTAAATGGTGAAAAGGTGGAACTCACCAAAAACGAGTTTCGTATTTTGCAGCATTTATTTGAACATAAGGGACAAGTTGTTTCTAGGGAAGCATTGATGAAACGTCTGTGGGATAATGCTTGTTTTGTAGACGATAATACTTTGACTGTTAATATGACAAGACTTAGAAAAAAATTAGAAGAGGTGGGGCTTGAACAATTTATCGTGACCAAAAAAGGGTTGGGATATTTGTTGGAGGAATAGAGATGGAGAGAAAAACAGAGTTAGAATTGGCTTTGGCATGGGGAAAAAAGCGGATGGGTATCATCGCTTTTGTGCTATTTTTAGTAATAGATTATATGGTAATAATGCTATTGATGCACTTAGAGTTAGCTGCTTTTATGTATAGTACGATAGTAGGTGGGTTTGTTGGAATATGGCTTATGATTTTTGATTTTATAGGTTTTAGAAAAAAGTATTATAGCTTACTTAATACTTATCATAACAAAGAGTATAATTTAGACGCTTTGCCAGAGGTCAAAGAGTTGATTGAGCAAAGCTATACAAGTATCATTCATGCTTTGGACAATGACTTATCTGATTTAAGAACACAGATCAAATTGCATGAAGAAGAGGCTGATGACTATTATACTTTATGGACACATCAAATCAAAACGCCTATTGCTGCTATGAAACTGATTTTGCAAAATTTACAGTATGATGATCAAAAACAACAAGAGGCACGTGCATCTAAGCAAGTACAATCCTATTTAGCATTGCAGGGCGAGCTTTTTAGGATTGAACAATATGCCGATATGGCACTTCAATATTTAAGATTAGAAAGTATGTCAAAGGATATCATTTTAAAGGAACATAGGCTTTATGACATCGTTGCTAATGCTTTAAAAAAGTATTCTGTTTATTTTATGAGGAAAAATTTGCAGCTTGAGATAGAGGAGTTTGATACGAAGGTTATTACAGATGAGAAATGGCTACAGTTTGTCATTGAACAGATTTTATCAAACAGTGTGAAATATACACCTCAGGGAAAGATTATCATTAGCACCAAAAATATTATGTCAGATGAAAGTGCCATGCAAGAAGCACCTGTATTGGTGATTCAAGATACAGGGATTGGTATTCATAGTGAAGATGTGCCTCGCATTTTTGATAGAGGCTTTACAGGATATAATGGTAGAATGGATAAGAAATCAACAGGTATTGGGCTCTATTTATGTAAGAAGGTTACGAGTAAATTATCACATACATTAACAATTCACTCTGAAATAGGTGAAGGGACAACAGTTCAGATAGGTTTTCCTATGAATAAGAAGGCAATTGCCTTGGAAGATGAGTAGTTAAGGATAGAGCGTTGTTTCTTACAATAATGAAAGGTTAGAAAAAGAAATGTAAGCTACATCATGTAGTATGACATTTCTTTTTTTTCTATAATAAAATCATCCCGTAGGACGGAAGCTTGTTAAAGAATAAACTCATAAGAAATATCCATGAGGGTTTTCAATGCTTTCATAAAATAAAAGGCTATGAATTAAAGTTTTATAAAGAGAGATGGAGAGGGTATTATTCATCATTAATCAATTGGGGATATTATTATAAAAAGAAAATGGAGGAAAAGAATATGTCACTATTAGAGGTGAATCGTTTAAATAAAGTATATACAACGCGTTTTGGAGGCAATCAGGTTGAGGCATTAAAGGATGTAAGTTTTTCCGTGGAAAAAGGGGAGTATGTAGCCATAATGGGAGAGTCTGGTTCAGGGAAAACAACTTTACTCAACTTATTGGCTACCTTAGATGCACCAACAAGAGGAGAAATCTTACTAGAAGGAAAGCCTTTTGCTCAAATAAAGAAAAGCCAAAAATGTGCTTTTAGAAGAGACCATTTAGGGTTTGTTTTTCAGGATTTTAATTTACTAGATACATTTTCACTAAAGGATAATATTTTACTGCCATTAGTATTACAGGGCGTACCATATGATGTCATGGAAAAAAGGCTTAAGCCACTCGTTAAGCGATTAGGGATTGAGCAAATTGTTGAAAAGTATCCTTATGAGGTTTCTGGTGGTCAAAAGCAAAGAGCAGCAGTGGCTAGAGCACTTATTACAGAGCCTAAGATTATTTTGGCAGATGAACCAACAGGAGCACTGGATTCCAAGGCATCCAACCAACTACTGGATTTATTTGATGAGATTAATAAGGAAGGTCAGACTATTGTGATGGTAACCCATAGTAGTAAGGCAGCGAGCTATGCGAAACGTGTCTTATTTATCAAAGATGGTCAACTCTTTAATCAGATTTATCGTGGTAATGATGGGCAAGAAGGTATGTACAGAAAAATTATGGATACCTTAACCTTACTTCAGGTAGGAGGTCAGCAATATGCATAAGATGAAACTTATTCCTAAGCTGGCTTTGTCAGGGATTAGAAAGAATGGTTCAAGTTATTTTCCTTATATTTTGATGACTACTTTTGCAGTCTTTGTATTTTTTATCTTTAATGCTATTAGTACCAATCCTATGATGGAAAAGATGCCACATGCTATTTATCTAATGATGATGATATTACTGGGGAGTGTTTTATTAGGAATTATTTTACTGCCTATTTTATTTTCTACCAATCAGTTTTTGATTAAGCAAAGGAAGAATGAATTAGGATTGTATAATGTACTAGGATTAGATCAAAAATATATTGGACTGATGATGTTTATTGAAACTGTATTTCTTTATGTTATTACCATGTCACTTGGGATTTTAACTGCTCATGTGTTCTCAAGATTTATCTTTTTGGTTTTACTTAATTTGGCGGGATTAGATATAGAATGTGAGTTTGTTGCAAAGGGGGAGAGTTATGTCGTTACTTTGGCTTACTTTGGCGTTGTCTTTATTCTTAATTTTATAGGGAGCTTATGGCAAGTGTATAGGGCAAAACCTATAGAACTGATGAAGAGTGGTCGAAAAGGGGAAAAACAAGAAAAAGGATTAGTGATTAAGGCATTAATTGGTGTTCTTATTTTAGGAATGGGCTATAGGATTGCCATTTGTAGTGGCATTAATAGTCAGATTTTTAAAGACTTCTTTATGGCTGTATTATTTGTAGTTGTGGGAACGCGAATTCTATTTAAAGCAGGGAGCATTATTGTGCTACAAAAGATGAAGGCTATACCAAAGCTATACTATCAAAAGAACCATTTTGTTACCATATCAGGTATGCTTTATCGCATGAAACGTGGAGCACAGAGCTTATCCAATATCTGTATTTTTAGCACCATGATTATGGTAACACTCATTTGTACCTTCTCACTTTTTTTAGAGGAAGATAAGGCGATTCGTTTTAATTATCCAATGGATGTAACTTATGATATGGAAGAAGAAAAGATTAAGGACAAAGGCATATTTGAAAAGCAAATTGAAATATTAGCAGCATCGCATCAAGTAGAAGTCAAAGATCAAATTGCTTTTGATAGACAAGGAACAGCAGTGCTCAAAGTGGGAAATGCCTTTGTGGAAAATGTAGATCGTAATTGGATGGATAACAGAAGTTATCGATTATACTTATTATCCCTTGAAGACTATAATACACTAGCACATACAAATGAAGTTCTAGAAGCGGATGAAGTTTTAATTTTCTCACCAACTGTAGATTTTGGTGAAGAGGTTGTGTACTTAAATGAACAGCCTTATAAGGTAAAAAAAGAACTCAATAGTCTATGTTTTGAAACGAAACAGCCAAGAAATTTAGTCAATTCTAATTACTATATGATTATGCCTCATAAAGCACAAGTGGATTATTGGGGAGAAGAAATGCACGCCACAGATTCTGGCAATAAACTATATAGTGTACATTTCAATCTAGTAGGCGAAGAGGAAAATAAAGATGCCTTTGTCAAAGAATTAAATGAATGGGTAGAGGCGCAAGAGTGGGATGCAGAAAGAGGTTATATAGGAGAGTGGTATAAGGAAACACGTACTATGTATGGTGGGCTTTTATTTATAGGGATTTTCTTTGGATTGATTTTTATGATTTGTTTACTACTTGTGATGTACTACAAACAAATTACAGAAGGCTACGAAGACCAAAGAAACTTTAAGATTTTAAAACAAGTGGGGATGAGTGATGAAGAAATCAAAGGAACCATCAAAAGCCAGATTCTTGCAGTCTTTTTCCTACCACTTATTGGTGCTATTATTCATACATTTGTTGGAGTAACGATGGTAAGTGACTTGTTATCAACAATTCATGTATACGATATCCAATTAATTTTAATGTGTAGTGTAGGTGTGATGATTTTCTTTGCTATTTTGTATGTCATAAGCTATCTTATGACTAGCAAGGCATATTATAAGATTGTTAAATAATTTTCCAAAAAAGTGATTATAGAAGATGAAGAGACTATTTGTGTGAAAGAAATAGGTAATATATTGGAGAGATGCTACCAAAAAGAAGTCTTTCTATCAGAATTTACAAAGTAAATTTAGATTATTTTTGTTATAATATAAAGAACAAGATACAAAATCCATAGATTAAACGCCCCCATAAGTTAGATTTAAAAGTTTAACTTATGGGGGATTGTTTATCTAAATAAAAAAATGGATAGTTTCTATTTAGATAAAGAAAAAAGATATCAGAAGGCGTAGAAACTTACATAAAGCAAGATAAGGAGCATAACATGAAAATAGATAGATTAATAGGGATTATTACATTACTACTGCAACATGAAAAGATGACAGCTCCAGAATTGGCAACAAGGTTTGAAGTATCCAGAAGGACCATTAATCGAGATATAGAAGATATTTGTAAGGCAGGTATTCCGCTTGTAACCATGCAGGGAATCAATGGGGGAATTTCCATCATGGATAGTTATAAGGTGGACAAAACACTTTTAACAGAAGTAGACATGCACGCTATTATCACAGGCTTATCTTCGCTAGATAGTGTTTCGCAAGATAGAAAGTATCAAAATATCATAGAGAAATTTTCAGCAAGTAAGGGGCATATACAGGCATCACATGGGATTCAAATTGATTTAGCCTCTCATTACAAAGAAACACTAGCCCCCAAGATAGAATTGATTAAAGAAAGTATAGAATGCAAAATGTCCATTCGTTTTAATTACTTTAATAAACAAGGACAAAATCAAATTACCTTAGATCCGTATATAGTAGTATTTAAATGGTCCAATTGGTATGTGTTTGGCTATTCTCATAATGAAGAGAAATTTAGATTATATAAGCTAAATCGGATAGAGACATTAGCTAGTGTGGAAGGTTCATTTAGAGTAAGAGAAATACCAGAGGAGGCATTGGATTTTAATGCGTATTTTACAGATCATATTAAGGCAGTAATTTTATTTGAACCAAGTGAAGAGTATCGATTAATTGAAGAGTATGGCAGAAGTAGTTTTACCAAGACAAAGGAAGGTAAACTTTATTTTTCTTTTCCGTTTACCAATGAATCATATTTATTAAACTGGGTACTGAGCTTTGGTGACCGTGCAGAACTCCTAGAACCCAAAGAGTTACGTCCTATTTTGAAGATACAATTACAAGCTGCTTTAAATAAATACAATTAAAGTGAGACAAACATGACATAGAGTTGTCGTGTTTTGTAAGGTATGCTAGAGAAAAAGAAGGGGGCAACTAAAATGGAGATAAGGAAGATTGAATCAAGATGTGGGATTTTATGTAGTGAATGTGGATACAGAGAGCAAGTTGGATGCAAAGGATGCGTGGCAATGGACAAGCCTTTCTGGGGAGAAAGTTGCCCAGTGAAATCTTGCTGTGAAGATAAAGAACAAGCACACTGTGGACAGTGTCAAAACTTTGCTTGTCAGGTACTTCACCAGATGGCATATAATGAAAATCAAGGTGACAATGGAAAACGTATAGAACAATGTAAAAAGTGGAGGGAATAGATATGGCAACAACAGCAGAATATATTGAATTTGTTTGTGAACAGATACAGGGTGTGGGTGAAATTCGTTACAAGAAAATGTTTGGGGAATATATGGTTTATGTGAATGACAAACCCATTTTATTAGTATGTGATAGCACTGTTTACGTGAAGAAATTAGATTGTATTGCAGAAAAAATGCAAGATGCGGATATAGGTATTCCTTACAAAGGCGCTAAGGAACACTACGTTTTAGATATTGATGAAAATGAATTATGTAGGGAAGTAATAGGGATTTTAGAAGAGGTAATTCCTGTGCCAAAGCCAAGAAAGAAGAAAGTAAAGGTTATTGAAGAAGGATAACAAATTTGTGAGTTTATCTTTCTAAATGCTAGTATTTTACAGTCACAAGATATATAATAAAGCATAAACTTAAATCGATACAGAAAGTGAAGTGTAGTATATGTTTTGTGAACGTTGTAAAGCAAAGGCATCGACAAGAAGACAAGTTCTAATTACATGTAGAACTTGCTATAGGGAGGAGTATGCACCTCTATACAATAATAATAGATGCAAAGCATGTAATGAAAAAGCAGGCACATGTGAAGAGTGTGGCAGATTAATTTCAGTGGAATCAAACAGCAATAATACACTATCTATATTATAATATATAATTCGATAGTAGGATATTATAAATACTAAAGCTATATAGAATTGATTAAGAGTGGGTTTATGACTTACACTATGTACGAATAGAAATTTGTACATAACAAAAGGACCATGACTATAAGTAAAATAAATGGACTTCAATCAGTTAGAACTAAAAATCTAAGAGATTGTGTACATTAAAAATACAATAGTCATGGTCTTTTTTTATATTTTTAATATAATATAGATCGTATGAAAAACTTAAATCTTATCTTCTGGCAATTTAGCTTTATGAGCAATCTTGGCATCTACAATTTCTTCATATAAATTAAATAGAACTGCAAATACTGGTACAGCAAGTAAACAACCTACTATACCAAAGAAACCACCACCAACAAGAACGGCAAATAGAATCCATAAGCCATCTAATCCTGTAGAGTCTCCAACGATTAATGGACAAATAAAGTTACCATCAATTTGTTGCAGAACAAGAACGAAGATAATGTACAAAATGACTTTTGATGGATTAACCATTAAGATAATAAGTACACATGGGATAGCACCAATAAATGGTCCAATAACAGGGATCATATTAGTGATACCAGCTAAGAATCCGATTAACACAGGATAAGGGAATCCTAAAATAGATGAACCAATAAACGTAATCACACCAACGATGGCAGCGTCTGAAAGCTGTCCTACAATAAAACCTCTAAAGGTGCGATTTGTAATTTCTACTACATGTGCAAGATATTTTTGAACCCTAGGGCTAGCAAAAGCTTTTGTGGAGCGTTTAACAAGGTCTAAGAGTTTATCTTTACTTGCTAGAATATAGACAGAAACAAATAATGTACAAATTAGATTGACTACGCTAGATGTAGTAGATGAAACTAAGTTTACAACAGATGGAAGTAAATTTTTAAATGCCTCAATAAGATGAGTAAGGGCAGTTTGTATATATTGCCAGATATCCTCATTAATCTCTATTTTAGAAATAATACTTTCCAAGAAAACTTGTAAGCTTGCGTAATAATCTCCAGAGTTTGCGATAAAGAGCTTAATACTTTCTAGAAGTTGTGGAATCAGCATAATGATAATAAAACCAATAATACAGAAGAAAAATACATAAGACAAAATTAAAGAAAAGGACTTATATAGCCCATAATGCTTATGCTTTTTATTGGATTTAAAAACTTTAGTTAAGAAAAAGTTATAAGGGATATTTAAAATATAGGCTAAACCAAATCCCCAAATAAATGGATTTACTAAATTAATAAATTCTTTTGCTAGACCAGAAAATGTATCGAGTCTAAGTAAAAAGAAAAATAAAATAAGGCCGTATGTAATGAGCCAAAATGGTTGTTTGATTTTTTTCATAAAAACTCCTTTCAAATCATGATAAGCTTATTTTAAAGGATTCATATAGAGTATACAAGGGATAATAAGCGAGAACTTATTAATAGAATATCCAAAAATTGTTAGAATTAAACGATGGATTTGAGCCATACTATGATTATACAAAAGGAGTTATTTAGAGAGCAGATAATTTCTTTTGTATATATGTTAGGAGATGATACCCTTGGAGAATGAAATGCAGTAGCAAAATAGTTATGTAAGAGTTGTCAAAACCTAATATGTCTAACACTTAAAGGTGTTAGGATTGCCAATTTAAAAGCAGGCTTCAACTATAAATAAGTCTTACCTTAACTAACAAGAGCTGGTTAGTCATAGAAATACGGATATTTCATGAATCGATTGAGTAGTTTTAAAGTGATTGTGACGGCCAAAATGCTTGTTGGGGCTACCCAAAGTCAGCACACTACTATAATTTTGGCGACAAAGAGAAAAAACGAAAGGTTTAAGATAAGCACATAATAGTGGAACCAAATTTTATTTTTGGCAAAGATAAGGACACTGTTAAAAGCAGTGTCCTTATTATGATGTTGCAAGATTTTATTATGAGCAAAAATAAAATAAATAGGAACTACTTTAGTAATTACAACAAGTGATTCTAGCACATTAATACCATCTACAGAATCTAGTACAAAAGAAGAGCATAATCAAAAAGTAAATACTGCGATTAAAAATAAAACGATTTCTAAGAGGAAATATATATCTTTTTAAAGTCAGATGGAGTAAAATTTATAATAAAGCAAATAAAAAAGTCTAGAGGTGGCGTATGGAACAAGAAATAGAAATATTAAAAGAACTTGAAAAGCTCAAAAATGCCCCCCAATATGTAGACTTATTTTGCAATATCATGCAACAAAAATTAGGGGAAAATCAAGAAGCTTTTACAAGGATTATAGACGATGCAATAGCTTATTATAAGAATAATGTAAGCTTAGAAGTATGCACTAAATTAATTAGAGTACAGTTAGATCAAGCTTTAATTTATGGAGAATTAGATTATGTTATCAAAACGGGTGAAGATGCACTAGACTTTTTAAATAAAGTGGATTATATAGAAGGGACTATAATCGTAAATGAAAAAATAATGCTTGCTTATATGTATAAAGGTTTATTTAAGACAGCAAATCAGTATCGATTAAAGGCGATTAAGCTCTTAAATCACTTACAAGAAACATCTATGGAGCACCTAAAAGCTCATCCACTTGTACAAGGGTTAAATCCAATAGAAGATGAAGATTTATTGAAACCATTAGAAAGCATACACTATCAAAAGTTACATATTAGATTAATCTTAAGCAGTATTAAATTTTATATCATGATAGAAGAATATAAAACTGCAAAAGAACAATTACTTTGCATAAAAGAAATGGAGCAATCTCTTACACCACAAGGAATACAAGAAAGTTTGTTACTTAGATTAGAGTTAGATTTGGTAGAGGAAGACATAGAAGAAGCAATGGTTCATGTGCAAGAAATGCAGCAGCAATTAGGGGAAGAAATGGGGCAGAAATATATCCAAACCCATAGCTTAAGGCTAAGAGCTATTTTAAATCATAAACGTAGTCTACATATGCAAGCAGAAAAGGATTTTAACTTAGCGATAGAGGTAGGGGAAAAATATAAGGAAATACAGGTTCAAAATCTTATAAGCTATGCAGATTACTTGGTGGAACAAAAAAGGTCAGATGAAGCTTATGAGAAAGTAACAAGAGCAATTAAACTGGCAGGAAAGATAGATTCACCGTATTTTTTTGTGCAAGGTTATAAGCGTTTGGCACATATTTATGAAGTGAAGAAACAATGGGAGTTTGCTTATAAGACACTGCATCAACTCAATAAGTATCGATTAAAAATAGAAGAAATACAAATTGAAAGGAATGTATCATCAGTAAGCAATACACCAATAGAAGATGTCTCTCATATTTATAGTGAGCAGCTAACAAATGACTACAAGCGCAGCTATGAGCATTTGGAACAGATTGCACGTCTTGGAAAGGTTCTTTCATCTGAGCAAAGTATTAGTCAATTGCCAGCTACTATTCATAAAGAAATTGCACCTTTAATAGATTTAGATGTTATGGGAATTGCTATGCTTAATCAAGAAAAAGTAGACTATAGTATGTATGAGTTATCAGGAAAATGGTTAAGCTTGGATAATGATATCGTTAGGTATACATCACGATTAGTTGATTATAGTACACAGTTTCATGCAGATATTATTGTCAATGATGGGAATTTTGAAGAGTATACCATTAAGCGCATTATTAACTCTGAATCCAATGTGCAATTACAGTCCATGATTGTTTTTATTTTAAAAGTAGAAAATAATATATTAGGTGCAATGACATTAGGAAGTTATAAGTCTAATGCCTATAGCCAAAAGGATATAGCAGTAGCAAGAATTTTGGCATCTTATTTAGGATTAATGCTAAAGAACATCCATCTCTATCAAAAGATTGACTATCTTTCAGACCATGACGTGCTTACAGGTGTACTTTCAAGGCACGTTATATTGAAGAAGGGAGAGAAACTCTTTAAGGAAAATCATAAAAAGGGTAGGAATACAGCAATCATTATTTTGGAGACAGATTTATTTAAACGGCTTAATACAAAACATGGATATGAATTGGGAAATGAGATTTTAAGCAAGATTGGCAAAACCATTAAAGAAAGTTTATCTCAAAAGGATGATGTAGGACGTTATGATGGCAAGGCGTTTATTGCTATTTTAGATCATTTAAATAATCAAGAGGCTACTCAGCTTGCAGAAAAGATTAAGGAGAATGTAGAGCGTTTAACCTTTGAGACCAAAAAAGAGCAACAAATTAAAGTAACCTTAAGTGGGGGAATCTATATTTGTAATGAGTATACCCTAAGCTTTGATGATGCCATCCAATTTGCAAACCATGCTTTGTATCGTGCCAAGTTATTGGGAAGAAATTGCATCATGAGTTATAGCTTAGGTGATAAGAAATAGGATATCTTGGAAAATAGATTCATGTTATACTAAAAATATTGGGGGAGTTATGTATTAAAGAGAGGTAAACATTATGTCATTTGAAAATATGAAAGATATTCAGTCTAGTGGTATTCATGAGAGAAATTGTATGATGATGTACTATTTCACACCTCAAGAAGCAAGACAAATTATGAATGTAGCCAGAATGACTGGCGTAAGAGATATCATCACATTAAAGCCAAGCTTTGGTGGTAATAAAATCAGAGAAATTTTAGATAATCAAGCTGTGGAAACAGAGGTAGAGTGTATTAAAGAAAAGACAATTATCTTTAATGGTATTCCATCGCCTAGAGTTAGTTTATTTATTGACGGACTCAAAAAATGCCGTATCAAAAGGCCAATTATTGCAATGGTGACAGATCAAACAATTGATTGGACATTAGAGAATTTACTCATTAACCTTGCTAATGAAAGAAGTAGTATCAATCGAGGAGAATTCTCTGCTCACGAGTAATAGAGAGGCATTACATTTTTAGTGATAAGAAATTCAAGGCTTGTAGAATAGAGAAATGAGTCCCGTATGCCTTGTATGAACTGGTGTATTGGATATGCTGCTTGCTTGAAAGAAAAATGATAAATTAAAGGTCGTCTGTGACAGGACATTGAAACGTGTAGGTACTGATTAGAATTTGGATACCATCTCAATAAGTTAGATTTAAAGATTGAGCTTGTTAAGAGAAATCCGATGATACTAATTGGTGCCTACACTTTTTTACAATCAGATATAAAGTATAGGTTATATTCAATATAGAGGTATATCCAATATACATATTAGGGAAAGATAGGAATAAATAAAGATTAGCGTATTATGCTAAAGCTAGAGAATAGTATAAAAATCAAATGGAGATTATGTACATGTTAATCAAAAAATTTGCCATAGGTTTATTAGGAATAGGCATTGTCGTGATAAGTAGTGCATGTATGACTTCTAAAGCGGCACCGAGTAAAGAAACATTATCTGAAATAGTTACACAATCGCAGCTGTTAGCAGCTGATGAGGAAGATAGTGAGCAAGCACAAGAAGTGATTAGTATAGACTTTGAACACTTAGGAAAGTGTTATCATAATGATGCAGGCATTTTGATGTTAGAAACAAAATTTAATTTGCCACAAATAAGAGTAGGCTATTCAAATGAAGTCATGACAAGCATTAATAACTATTATAAAGAATACTTAAAGCAATTTAATATACAAGCAGATGAATACTATAAAGCTGCGATAGAAGATTACAATAGTAGAACCGAGGAACAAAAAAGTTATTGGGGAAATTATTATCTTGCCAATGAATATGAGCCCAAAAGAATGGATGAAATAGTGGCGAGTATGTTTGTAAGAATAGATGTAAATACTGGTGGTGCACATCCAAATAGTTATTACGCAACCCAAAATTTTGATGCTAAAACAGGCAAATTGCTTACTTTTAAAGATATTGTAAATGATGCAGCAGTTGCACGTACCTTTTTAGAAGACTATATTTTACAACAAACAAAGACAATGGAACATCCAGAATATTTGTTAGAAGGTTATGAGGACAGTATTAAAGATATATTACAAGATGATACATGGTACTTTAGTGATAGAGGTGTAATCATTATTGCAAATGAGTATATTATTACGCCACATGCTGTAGGAAGGCTAGAATTCGCCATTCCATATAGTGAATTTAAAGAACTAAAGCCAGAGTATAAATTATAAAGGAATAAGTGGTATCTATTATAAAAAATAAAAGGAAAGCTTTACAATGACTAAATGATTCAGTCTTGTAAAGTTTTTTTATTAAATAAGCCATCAGCGGGTATTGATTATTTTAATCGTACGTAAATGAATAAATAAGGTAATATACAAAAAGAATCCTTCAAACTGAAAGATTCTTTTTGTATATTAGTAAAACTTCATAAATTAGATAAAAAGAAAGTAAAGGTTATTTTAAATGAAGAATTGTGTTAATAAAGATACATTAAGTTGTAGTGCCAATATTGATTACATCATTAGGCACTGACTTAATAGTGCATCAACTTTCTCAGCTTGACGACCAAGAATACGAATCACGCTACTGGTACTATTGATTTGAGTGATGCCACCTTCCATATCAGGTGTCTCATCTATTAGAGTACGTACTGCTTGTATCCAGCTAGAATCCTTAGCAATATGACATAAAATTAAGGTCCCAAGATGGGTATAGCCTTCGTATAATCCAATACTATTAAGAGGCATAGAATCTGGTTCAAGTCTGGTATTATCTAAATAGATGAGTTCACCTGATTCTTCAATTTGAATATGATTATGATAATAGCGATATTCAAAGAGTTCACCGCGGGCATATCGTCCTGCTGATAGAATTTCTTTAAGAATAAATTTAGAGCTGGCATCTTTTAGATGAACTTTAAGGTTGCTGGTAAAGGCAGAATCCTTAAAAGGAATGGTAGGAAGAGGATTGTAATAAAGAAAGGCATCCTTTCCTACATGAAGATTTGCATAGCGTTTGGCCGAGCCACCGTCCATTTTGTGAATTTTTTCATAGGATTGAGAGACAAATTCTAGCTTTGCACCTTCTTTGACAGTAATTTCAAAGTTTTGTTCATCTCCAGCCATAATACCAGCAGATGCAGAAAGACACATAACCGTCATGAAATCCCCATTTTCATAGAAGGGGTGCATAATCTTAAATGGTGCTGAATAATAAGCATCTTCTAAAACGGTTAGATTATTTTTTACGCCTGCTAAAAGCATTAGTTTTGATGTTTTTCCAAAGTTATTACTCATTTAACACCCCTCTAATAGCACATTTTTCTTAATCCATTCAATAATAGAGTCAATGCCTTCATCATTACGAATATTGGTAAAGATAAAAGGTTTATCACCACGCATTTTAATAGAATCTCTTTCCATAATCTTAAGGTCAGCACCAACATAAGGGGCAAGGTCAATTTTATTAATAACCAGTAAATCAGAACGAGTAATGCCAGGTCCACCTTTACGAGGAATTTTATCCCCTTCAGCGACATCAATAACAAAAATCGTAGCATCAACAAGCTCTGGACTAAAGGTAGCAGATAAATTGTCACCACCACTTTCAATGAAGAGTAGCTCAATATCAGGAAAGCGTTTAATCATTTCATCTACTGCCTCTAGATTCATAGAAGCATCTTCACGAATAGCGGTGTGAGGACAACCGCCTGTTTCCACACCAATAATGCGTTCAATAGGGAGGACACTGTTTTTGCTTAAAAACTCAGCATCTTCCTTAGTATAAATATCATTGGTAATAACCCCAATACTATACTGGTCAGCCAGTTTACGTGTTAGTTTTTCAATAAGTGCTGTTTTACCTGAGCCGACAGGACCAGCAACCCCAATTTTAATATAAGACATGATATTCATTCCTTTCTTTTTGTTGAATTTATGCTACAAAGTATAGAGTGTGTCATTAGATCATTTATAGATAGAAATTCTTAAAATGAAATCAGGACATATAAATCCTTGAATAAAGCCCCTCATGTTGCATGCAACGTATATCAAAGCCAGGGGAGGCGCACCCATACCAATCCTCAGTGAGTGTCATGACTCTCTCTAATAACTCTAAGAGGACAGGAAAACTCGAGGATAGAATTTTTTGACCGTCTGTTTGGCTGAGTGGAATGCTTTTAACACAGTTGGTCACTATGGCAGAGGTTTGGGCGTAGAGATAGTGGCGTAAGATTTCTGATTCATCCATACCAAGAGCAGCACAAAAAATACCGTATAGACAGCAGTGATGAATAGGTGTTTTTTGTGAGGCACTTGTAAACTGATTAAAAATCTCTGACTCATAAGAGATAATGAGAGAATGGATGGTCTTAAGGAATCTTGAACCAAGTTTAATACTTGCATCACGTATTTCAGCAGGTGTTTTCAGTGCGTGGGTAAGCTGATTGAGATGAATGAGTGCATCAAGATCCTCTTTTTTTGCATATTCATAGGCCAAGCGTGCGCCTAATAAATCTGAATACAAGATAGAGTATTGGAGTTTGTTGTGCAGATAAAGCACTGCATCTTGGGTGTTTTGTATAAGCCCTTTTTGAATATAGGTTTCTAGTCCATAGGAATGAGAATACCCACCAATTGGAAAAAGAGCATCATTAATTTGTAATAGATAAAAGTTATTTTGTACGTTCATAGTTTCATCCTAACCGTGAGTATGTGCATTAATAGAAGCAGAAATAGCTTTATTAAAATCAAGAGAAAGTGTCTTGACAGTAGCCGTTACGCCATGAAGTTTTTGAATCATAACAAGCATAGGTTCTGTGTAAGGCGTAATAAAGGTATGGTCATCATTACCCCAGAATAGAGTGGCATGGCGATTGCCAATTTCATAGCAGAGCTTGGCAATCATATGAGGATGATGAGCATCAACCTGAGCAACAATCGCTTCACAAGGTAAAATGTGTACAGCGATTACTTTATCAGAGTCAGCATATAAAACATCACCTTCCTTAAGACCATGTACAAGAACGTCATTGTCAAGGCGAATCCCTACTTCGGTTCCTTCTTTAGTCGTCTTTTTATGAATCTTATGAAAGGCATCATGCCAGTCGATATCTACGTATTCGACATTTTTGTTTGAATACTGTTCATCTTTGAGATTTCCGAGTATTTTTTCACATATCATAGTTTTCAGTCCTTTCTTATTAATAAAAATGGAAATTCAGGATAAACGAGAATTTCCATTTTTACATTTACCATTTACCAATTAGCATTAGTACACCTGGAATCCAAGCTGTAAAAATACCTTCAAAGATTTGAAGAATAGGGGTAAATTTACCTAGCTTTTTACCAAGGATATCTTCTACAAAAGCTGTTCCCCATAAAATTGCCCATGCGTACCAAATAAAAGCCCAACGAATATCGCCAGTGATATTAAGGAATTGATCACCAAGGAAACCTTCCATAGTACCAAAAATAACAGCATTAATGGCTACGAAGGTAGAGAACCAGGCAAATGCTTTTGTATCTAGATTAAAGAGAAGGTCTATATCTATAAAAAGATAAGTGAACCCAAAGAGTAAGCCTGTTCCAGCAGCATAATAATTACCTTGTGCTAAATTAACAAAGTTACTATAGAGCGATAAGACCCCTACGAATAAGTTGATAACGGAGGTGGACTTTGGGTCTATATTGGTGAGCTTACAAGCACCGTTACTAATGAGTACAATACCTACAAATAATAAGTTTACACCGAGCATAAGCTTAAGCTCCTTATCTTTAGAATAGGTTATAAAGCTGTGTTAAAGGGAGGGTTGCAGCAGGTTTAGAAGTCATCTTAACTTTATCTGCAAGCACTTCATAAGTTTCTGGGTCAACAGTAATTTTTGGTGTCGCATCATTGAAAATCATATTACGTTTTCCGATGTTACGACAGTCTTTAACTGGAAGAAGAATCTTTTGAAGACCATATTTTTCTTTGATGTTTTCTTCCATTGCAGCTTTAGAAGTAAAAGTAATGCAAGTATCATATTTGGCCTCGCCAAAGGCAGCAAACATCTTTCTGTAAATCATTGGTTCAGTAGTTGGAATAGAAGCATTAGGATCTCCCATTTTTGCAGCGACAATCATACCACCTTTTAAGATGACATCAGGTTTGATACCAAAGAAGGTTGGTGTCCAAACAACTAAGTCAGCAAATTTTCCAACTTCAATAGAACCAACATATTCTGAAATACCATGAGTAATAGCTGGATTGATAGTATATTTAGCAACATAACGTTTTACACGGAAGTTATCATTATCATGCCCTTGGTCTTCTTCTAATGGGCCACGTTCATTTTTCATCTTACTAGCTGTTTGCCAAGTACGTGTAATGACTTCACCAACACGTCCCATAGCTTGTGAGTCAGAACTCATCATGCTAAATACACCAATGTCATGAAGCATATCTTCTGCAGCAATGGTTTCTGGACGAATACGAGAGTCAGCAAAAGCAACGTCTTCTGGAATCTTGTTATCTAAGTGGTGACATACCATCATCATATCAAGGTGTTCATCAATAGTATTGATACTGTAAGGCATTGTTGGATTTGTAGAAGATGGAAGGACATTACCATCACAAGCAACTTTAATAATATCTGGTGCATGTCCACCACCAGCACCTTCTGTATGGTAGGTATGAATAGTTCTACCAGCAATAGCATGAATTGTATCTTCTACGCAACCACCTTCGTTTAAGGTATCTGTATGAATAGCTACTGGGAAGTCATATTTGTCAGCTACATTTAAGCAGTGGTCGATAACAGCAGGTGTAGCACCCCAGTCTTCGTGAATTTTAAGTCCCATAGCACCTGCTTTGATTTGTTCAATAAGTGGTGGTTCAGCAGAGCAGTTTCCTTTGCCAAGGATACCAATGTTAATTGGTAATTCATCAGCAGCACGAAGCATTTGTTTGATATACCAAGGACCAGGTGTACAAGTTGTAGCATTGGTTCCTTCAGCTGGACCAGTACCACCACCAATCATTGTAGTAACCCCTGAATAAAGTGCTGTTTCAACTTGTTGTGGGCAAATATAGTGGATATGGGTATCAATACCACCAGCTGTAACAATTAAACCTTCAGCAGAGAGGGCTTCAGTAGAGGCTCCAATAACCATTCCTGGTGTAATATTATCCATAATACTTGGGTTACCAGCTTTACCAATACCAACGATTTTTCCATCTTTAATTCCAATATCTGCTTTGATAATACCAGTGTAATCAATAATCAGTGCATTGGTGATGACAAGGTCAAGGGCACCATTTTCACTTGTGATGAGTACATCTTGTCCCATACCATCACGCATGGTTTTACCACCACCAAATTTGATTTCATCACCATAAGTGGTGTAATCTTTTTCAACTTCTACAATAAGGTCTGTGTCAGCGAGTCTTACTTTATCGCCAACAGTAGGACCATACATCATTGTATATTTTTTTCCTGAGATTTTAGTACTCATTTAGCATTCCTCCTCTTGCATAAATCCTCTTAATCTAGCATGATGCATACAAGAGGTAATTGTTGCATCAGATACTTGACCTCTTGTTAAATCGTTAAAGCCAAAGACACGTCTTTTTCCAGCAAGTTCTACTAATTGAACTTGTTTTTCTTCACCAGGTTCAAAACGAATAGAAGTACCTGAAGGAATATCTAAGCGGTAGCCAAAAGCTTCTTTTCGGTTAAATTTGAGATATTTATTAACTTCAAAGAAGTGGAAGTGTGAGCCTACTTGAATAGGACGATCTCCCATATTGGTTACTGTAATAATAGTTGTGTGTTTGTCTGCATTAAGTTCAATTTCTTCGTTGCAAGAAATAATTTCGCCAATTTTCATTGATAGACCTCCTATTGAATTGGATCATGAACAGTTACTAATTTTGTGCCATCTGGAAATGTTGCTTCAACTTGAACATAGTTGACAATATCAGCTACACCTTCCATACAATCGTTGATGGTTACAATATGCTTGCCAGCTTGCATAAGCTCAGAAACTTCTTTGCCATCTCTAGCCATTTCCATAAGCTCAGAACTAATGAGGGCTACAGCTTCGATATAGTTGAGCTTCACACCACGAGCTTTACGTGTTTTAGCTACTTCGCCTGCCAGATGGAGCATTAATTTGTCTTCTTCTTTAGGATTAAGTTTCATGTGCATTCTCCTATCTTTTGGATTTTATAAAGATGTTGATAAAAATATAATCTTTCCATAATATTTCTCAAAACATTACAATTTATTCATAAAATGGAGTTTTTTTACTTATAGTCATCTGTGTAGTTTTCACTAAAATAGAACTCATCTAAGCCAGACTCTTGAACTTCTTTGGGTACTCGGATAGAAGTGCCTATTTTATCAGTAATCATGAAAATGACATAAGTGAGTACCATTGAATAAATAGCAATGAGTACTGAGCCAAACAATTGTACAAAAAATTGTCTAATACCACTTGATATAGAGTTAATAAGTGGATTTGCAAAAATACCTACAAGTAAGATACCTAAAAAACCACCTACTCCATGAACACCCCATACATCTAAGCTATCATCCCATCGCTTACGCTCAAAGAGGACGCAGAAAAAGCAAACGAGAGCACCGATGATTCCTACCCATACAGAGGAAAGTGGTGTGATATAGCCAGAGCAAGGTGTAACTGTTGCAAAGCCGGCTATAAGACCGACACAAATCTCGAGGAAAGAGTGTCTTTTATGAAAGATATAGTGCAAAATAAGCCATGTAATCATAGCTGAAGCAGCAGCAATACCTGTATTGGTAAACACAATGGCAGTAAGACCAGCTGCAGTAAGTGCACCACCTGTATTAAAGCCAAACCATCCAAAGAGGAGTAAAGCTGTACCAATGGTTACAAGACCAATACTAAATGGGCGAGAGGTATATTCGTATTGGCGTTTTCCGAGAAAGAATACGCCGCTTAAGCAACCAAAGCCTGCTGTAATATGAATAACAGCACCACCTGCATAATCTACAAAACCCATTTTTGCAAGGAAACCTCCACCCCATACCCAGTGAGCTACAGGGAAGTAAATAAAAATCATCCATAGAACCAAAATTTTGATCCAACCTGAAGGTGTCAGTCTATTCGCAAAGGCACCTGTCATAAGGGGAGCTGTGATAATAGCAAACATCATTTGGTACATAAAGAATAGTAAGTATGGAATGGTTTCATCATATCTTTCAACAACAAATGGACTTAAGTTGTTAAAAGCGAAAAATTGGGCTGGATTACCAATAATCCCCCAAATATCATCGCCAAATACAAGGCTAAACCCCCCAAATATCCATAGGATGGGGACAATACCAATGGCAATAAAAGATTGAAACATCATGGTTAAACTGTTTCTACGTTCTACGAGTCCACCGTAAAAGAAGGCAAGCCCTGGTGTCATAATGAGGACAAGCACGGTGGAGATAATCATAAATGCGACGTCACCATGTATTATCATGTTTTAGAACCTCCTTAATTTGTATATGAATTATAGTGTGTAGAATTTGGAAATTAATGCGTACAAATACCAAAAATTTATTTTTAACAATGAAAAAGGCCTCAAAAATAAATCATGTTGACAAATCAACAACTTTGTGTAAAATAATCATATAATGAGTAATAAGTTAAGGAGCACGCTATGTTTAACCGTTTTGAAACTTTTATGACAATAATGAATCAAGTAAACAGGGGCATACAAACGATTAAAAATCGTGAGATGGAGGCCTATGGATTAAAGGGAACGCATGTCATGTGTTTATATCAATTAAAGCAACATCCAGAAGGTTTAACAGCGAAAGAACTTGCTACTTTATGTGATGAGGATAAAGCAGCTATTTCAAGGGCTTTAGCCGTCATCGAGAGTAAAGGTCTCATTTCTTTTACAGATAGTGAAGGGAAAAAGAGATATCGTACAGTCATTACTTTAACAGATGAAGGAAGTAAGGTTTGTCAGCAAATTAGTCAGAAAATAGATGAATTATGGAAGGTTTATAGCGAAGGCATTAGTGAGGAAGAGCGAGAGGTATTTTATCGTGTATTTTCCACCATAGCAGATAATTTGCAGACAGCAACAAAACTCAAATCATAAGATTATAAAAAGAACATCAAAAGAACAATAAAATAACGATAAGAAAACAATAGACGAACAATAAGATACTTGGAGGATAATGACAATGAGCGTAAGAATTATTTGTGATTCAGCAAGTGATATAACAAAAGAAATGGCACAAAAATTAAATGTAACGGTGTTACCACTTAAAACAATATTTGGAACAGAAGAATACTTAGATGGTGTGAATATGAGCCATCAAGAATTTTTTGAGAAGCTAATCGAGACAGATGAATTACCAACAACAAGCCAAATCGCACCATTTGATTATGAAACAGTTTTCAAAGAGGCTATAGAAGCGGGAGATACAGTAGTTTGTATTACTTTATCATCAAAATTATCTGGTTGTAATCAAAGTGCCCATATTGCAGCAGAAGAATTTGAGGGTAAAGTTTTCATTGTAGATAGTGAAAATGTATGTATTGCAGAACAAATTTTAGTAGAGTTTGCAGTACGTTTAAGAGATGAAGGAAAAACAGCAGAGGAAATCGTAGAGATTTTAAATGTAGAAAAGAAAAATATACGTTTAATTGCTTTACTAGATACATTAGAGTACCTCAAAAAAGGTGGTCGTATTTCTTCAGCAGTAGCGCTTGCGGGAACACTACTTTCAATCAAACCAGTTATTGGTATTGAAAATGGTGAGGTGGTCATGCTCGGAAAAGCGAGAGGATCTAAAAATGGAAACAATATGCTGATGAGCTTAGTTGAAAAAGAAGGCGGCATTAACTTTGATAAGCCATTTAATGTGGCTTATAGTGGATTATCAGATGTTTCACTTCAAAAATATATGAGAGATAGTGCCAAACTTTATGAAGGGAAAGTAGATGAAATTCCTGTTCGTACAATTGGTAGTACTATTGGAACACATGCAGGTCCTGGTGCCATTGCAGCAGCATTCTTTGTAAAATAGGTTATGAGGCATCTAATAGTGCAGCTAAGCATTTATTAGAAATAAAAGATTAAATAAAAAACACTCAAGGTTGAAAGAGAAGAATGGTCAGTAGAAAATAGACTTCTTGCTCTTAATTAAGTCTTGAGTGTTTTTTATATTGTTAAGGGGTTACTGCCTTATATTGAACTTCCTAAAATCGTATAGATTAGTGTTTAGCTGCCTTTCAATTGCTCTCTATATTGTTTTGGAGAAAGACCAATTTCTTTCTTAAAGAGCGTATGGAAGTAAGAGGTATTTCCAACACCAACTAAGTCTCCAATCTCTTGGATAGAAAGTTCGGTGGTTGCTAGGAGCTTAAGAGATTTATAAATGCGTTTTTTATTAATATAGTGGATGACCGAAAGATTTAATTCTTTTTTAAATAAACGTGTTAAATAATCGGGTGATAAGCCAATTTCACTTGCGATGCCCTTAACAGTAAGATTTGTACTTAAGTTAAGATGAATAAAGGTTAATGCTCTTTTGACAGTAGGGGAATACTGGGCAAGAGAACGGTTTCTAGTCATCAAACAATAAGCATGAAGCATTTGGAGTGGCAGTTTGTCTAATGCCTCAAATGAATTGGCTTGATCAATTTTAAGTGCCCATTTGCCCCAGATTTCATTGAGATACACAGGATGGACGCCGCCTTCTTGGGAAGCTTTTCTAAAGAGGGTATTGGCTGAAATGAGTAAATGTTTTCTGGTTTTGAGACTATCTTGCAAACTAGAAAGTTCTTTAAAAGACTTGAGCAAATCATCCCAGTGTAATTGTGCAAGATGAAAGTCGCCATTTGTAATATAGGAGAGCAATTTTTCTTCGTCCAAATATCGTTTCTCAATATTCTTATAAAGGGCTGTACGATTCATATCTTGTAGGAATAAGTCATAGCTGGAATCTGTTTTAGACAAAATACGTAAATCCAATGTATGAATTTTTGGGGGATTTATATCTTTACTAATATAGCTATGAATCGTATTTAATATTTCTAATAATGTTGTAGGCTCAATATAAGGGATAGATTGATAATAAACATTGAGCTTAGCAGCATAATCTAGGGTAAGGCGTAAATTGTTGATGATTAGATAAATCACATTTTCTTCGATGGGTTCTTCCAAAAAAGGTCCAATCATCAGATGTTCATCATTTTCTTTTGAAATGCACAATATGTAGTACATTGTATGAAATGGTGTCATCAGTTTACTGATTGTAGAAGTTTGAGCTTGCTGAAAATATTGCTCTAAACATTGAGAAAGATGATAGTCGAGCATAGATACAAAATCTGAGTGCTCGCTAAAAGATAATTGATGGAATGTATTCTGATGTAAGCGTTGAACATTGACAGAGATACATTTAGAAATGAGTTGTTTGGAAAAATCTAAAATATCTGTGTACATGGTGATTCTCCTTGATGTCTAATCTAGTAGTCAAATTGATTTATATAGATACAATCTTTTTAATTTCTACTGATACAATTTTAAATTGATATTAGTAGAAAACTCAGATCAATAGTTTTATATTTATTGGTCTATAATAAATGTCGGATATGTGAATATTATAGACGGATATGTGAATAATGAAAAGCATTTTCTTGGTTATAATATATTTATAATGTATAAGTGAAGCTTAACACTTATGCAAATGCACATAATGAGGGCGGAAAGTGAAAGAGTGGAAAAGATAATGAATACAGAATTAATTACAATTGGAGAAGCAATGATTGTGTTTATTGCTGAAAATGAAGGTGAATTTACTGATATTGAAAGTTTTTCAAAAGGTATTGCAGGTGCGGAACTCAATGTATGTATCGGGCTATCAAGATTAGGGAATAAGGTATCATATATTACACGTTTAGGAGACGATGTATTTGGTCGTCATATTGAGAATATTATTCATAAAGAAGGTATTGGAGCAGACCAGATCACTTTTGATGGAGACTATTCTACAGGCTTTTATTTTAAGACAAAAGTAAAAGATGGCGATCCAAAAGTACATTATTTCAGAAAGAATTCAGCAGCTTGCCAGTTATCTTGCACAGATATTGAGAACGCAGATTTTACTGGTGCAAAAGTACTTCATATTACAGGTATTACAGCAGCGCTTTCAGAAAGTAGCCGTGAGGCAGTTTATGCAGCTATTGAAAAAGCAAGAGCAAACAATATGCTTGTTACTTTTGATCCAAATATTCGTGTACAACTTTGGAAAAGTGAAGCCCACATGGCAGAAGTACTCAATGATATCGCAAGTAAGTGCGATATTGTTTTACCTGGTATCAAAGAAGGCGCAATGCTTACAGGTAAAGAAACAAAAGAAGAAATTGCAGACTTCTACTTAAATAACGGAGCAAAAGCCGTTATTATCAAAGATGGAGCAAAAGGCGCATATCTTAAAACTTTAGAAGAAGAAAAAATGGTAGCTGGCTTTAAAATTGAGAAAGTCGTGGACACTGTTGGTGCAGGCGATGGTTTTGCAACAGGTGTATTAAGTGGAATATTAGATGGTTTATCTTATGAAGAAGCTGTTACAAGAGGAAATGCCATTGGAGCACGTATGGTAACTTCTAAAGAGGATAATGAATTCCTTCCAATAAAAGCAGAATTAGAAGACTTTATGGCATCTCATGAGCGTTATTAATTCAAACGCTTAAAAGGAGCCTAGAGGGACTATTGTATAATATTAAGTAAATAATATAAAATAGAGATTACAAATATATAATGAAAAGGTATGTTACAAAGTAAAGAGGTTTTGTAACATACCTTTTTTGATGTATAAAAATAATGTAAATAGAGTTAAGAGTGATTTTTAAGGGTTTTAAGATAAGCAGTAGCAGATTGTCCTGTATACTTCTTAAACTCTATACTAAATTTGTTATAAGAAGAAAAACCCACAGCAAGGGCAATATCTGAAATGCTTTCCAGATTTAAACGAAGCATAGACAAAGCTTCTTTAATACGAAGCTCATTAAGATAAACACCTAGAGTTTTACCTGTTTCCTTTTTGAAGATACGAGACAAATGACCTTCGCTACAGCCTATTTTTTCGGCAACTAGTTGTAAGCTTAGAGGCGTGTTGTAATGGGCATAAAGATAATTGATAGCTTTTGCAACAATGGGGGAGAAGTTCTTAGTATGTGAGTTAATGACTAATTGACAATAAGTTGGTAGGATGCTAGCAGTTAGATGTTTGGTCTCTAAAGCAGTTGTTGCATTTTCAATGCGAATTGAAAACAGGTCATGTGTTTTATGCACTTCAATGGCATCAGCACCGCCATCAATAGCAGCAGCTCGGCTTAAGGTATTTAAGGAAAATAAAATATTTTTCATGGTACGTAGTGGATTGGTTGGTGTACGATATAAAAAACCACTACTAGAAAGCTGAGAATATGCTTTTTGTGCAGCCCTAATATCGCCTCGTGATATAGCATTTCTCCATTTAATCTCATGGTGATAATTCATTTGAATTTTAGAATGAGAAATAAAGGAGTTTATATCCATTTTAGGTCGAGTTGATGTAGAATCTAGGCTAGTTATTGAGGTTGGCAAAATGGTAGGGATTTCACCGACATCTGGCATAGTGGTTAATAAATGATAGCTTAGCCATAAAGTATTTGAAAGATGTTTACCAAGGTAAGGAAGCGAACGATAAAAGAGGGTAAAGGATTCTTTGAACGTTGGACTAACTTTAAGCTTATGGGCAATAGAAAGCACCAGTTCTTCAGAGTAAACTTCAGATAAAACAGGGCCAACACAAGCGAAAAAGACTAAATCTTCTGTCACCTGAATGCGGATATCATAATAAATGAGTGCAACTTCAGGTAAAGGATGAAGATAGGCCGCTGATGAAGTCAGGTGGCCAAGATGCACTTCTACCTCGTCACGATAATTGGCATAGGCTTTATGGGTTAAAAAAGGGTAATTCATATGACTTAAAAATAAAAGGGATTGATAGTTGGCATCAAATAAGGCAACATTCAATCCCGTGGTTGTATGAATGATATCACATAGCTTGGAAAGATGTGATAGGGTATCTGATAAATGGTACATAATAAGGGACTCCTTGGGTGATATTAATTATATTGTATACAAGTTTGATGTAGGCTGACTTATAGGATGATACGTCTATTGATATGATACAAATTAATAGAGTATTTCTAAAAAATAAGTCATGATTTAATAATGTCATATCATAAAACGCAATGCAAGGGTTTGAAAAAACATCTATAGTATCTACATCGAATGAAAACATAGATTCATCCAAATAAGAGAGATGAATTTATATTCACTTGTTAAAGGATTTTATGCCAAGATATGAGTCAAATACTGTAAGTGGCATATGTGACAGAATGAAATTTCTAGGAGGATAAAATATGTCAATTGATTTTAAAGCACAACCATTTAACCTTTCAGATAGTGATATTAAATGGGTAGAAGAAACTTTTAACAGCCTTAGCTTAGATGAAAAAATCGGACAAATCTTTGTAGATATGTTATGGGGCGATACTGAAGAAACGATTAAAGAGAAAATTACAAAATACCACCAAGGTGGATTCCGTTATAATAACTTATCTAAAGAAGATTTATATAAACAAAATGCTACAATCCAAAACACAAGTAAAGTGCCAGCATTAATCGCTGCCAACGTTGAAGGTGGTGGAAATGGTGCTGTAAAAGGTGGAACACAAGTAGGGAACCCAGTTGCTATTGGTGCAACGCAAAATAAAGAAAATGCATATTATTTAGGCTATCACGGATGTAAAGAAGCAGCAGCAGTAGGATGTAACTGGACATTTGCACCTATCGTAGATGTAAACTATAACTGGAGAAACTGCGTTGTTTCTGATAGATGTTTCTCTAGTGACCCAGAAGTCGTACTTGAAATGGCTAAAGAATATCACCGTGGTGCAAAGGATGCAGGTGTGGCATGTTGTATGAAACACTTCCCAGGTGATGGTCTGGATGAAAGAGACCAACACATCGTTACAACAGTAAACGATCAAACAGTAGAAGAATGGGATGCTTCATTTGGTAAAATCTACAAAGGTTTAATTGACCAAGGTATGGAATCTATTATGATTGGTCACATCCAACTTCCAGAATACAGCCGTAAATTACGTCCAGGTATCAAAGATCAAGATATTATGCCTGCAACAATGGCGCCTGAATTATTAAAAGACTTACTTCGTGGTCAATTAGGTTTCAATGGTCTTATTATTACAGATGCAACTCACATGGTTGGTTTAACATCTAAAGCAAAAAGAAGTGAATTCGTACCAGGTGTGATTGAGGCTGGTTGTGATATGATTCTTTACTACAGAGATAAAGAAGAAGATATCAACTTCTTCAAAAAAGGTTTAGAAACAGGATTAGTATCACAGGAACGTTTTGACGAAGCTGTAAAACGTGTACTTGCTATGAAAGCAATGCTTAAGCTTCACGAAAAAGCTACTAATGGTACACTTATGCCATCAGAAGAAAACTTATCAATAATTGGATGTGAAGAACACATTAAAAAAGCGAATGAAATCATTGATGAATCTATCACATTAGTTAAAAATACAAAAGCACAATTACCATTAACACCAGAAACACACAAACGTATCATGCTTTATAGTATTGACACGACAGATTTCCGTTCAAAACAAATGGGTGCAGGAGATTCTATTGAAGAGTTATTTAAAGCAGAATTAGAAAAAGCAGGCTTTGAAGTGTTTACATTTGACCCAAATACAGAAATGAATGGTAAACAGTTATTAGCGGCTACACCAATCACTGAATATGTAGCAAAATATGATGCTGTTATGTTGGTATGTAACGTAGCAGGCTTCTCTCAAAGTAATGAACGTCGCTTACACTGGAGTATGCCAATGGGTCCAGATATCCCATGGTATGTAACAGAGCTTCCAACAGTATGTATCTCTGTTGCGAACCCATTCCACTTAATTGACGTACCAATGGTACCAACTTATATCAACACTTATAACACAACAAAAGATGCCATTCGCCAAGTCGTTGAAAAAATTACTGGTAAATCTGAGTTCAAAGGTGTGAGCCCAGTCGATGCATTCTGTGGTGCTTGGGATACAAGATTATAATAATAACCTTTTAAGGGAAACAGATAGAACTTTATTAGGTTAAACTTAGATTTTAATTTAGATTGAGTATATGAAAAGCTCTCAACCATACTATTTAAGTAGTATGATTGAGAGCTTTTTTATTGACAATGAGAAAAGTTGGGAGTAAAACCTCTTTGGGGTGTACAAGAAGGGAGTTATAGATTTAGACTAAAAATAATATGATGAAGAGTAAGAGAGTTAATATTGAAAAATAAGGTGAAAGCGTTTAGGATATAATGAAGTAAATGAAAGATTTAGCTGACTAATAAATAAGATAAGACAAGACTACCAAGAAAGTGAAGACAGCAATGAGTAAAGAGATGAACAAAGCATTAGATTTGACAGGATTAACAGGAAGAATTGTAACAAGAGAAGATGATTTATATGAAGATGCACGTACGATGTGGAATCGAGGGATTGACAAGTATCCGCTGATTATTTGTTATTGTAAAAATGAAGAGGATATTAAAAATGCGATTCTTTGGGCAAGAAAGCATGAGATTGCCATTCGTATTCGTTCAGGTGGACATCATTATGATGGGTATTCTTCAGGGAATGATGTATTTGTTATTGATGTTAGCCAAATGAATGGCATGATGATGGATGAAGAGGCAGGCACACTTACTATTGAAGCAGGTGCAAGAAATAGAGAGGTTTATGAGTTCCTTGCACAAAAGGGTTATCCTTTTCCAGGAGGAACTTGTCCAACAGTAGGTGCAGTAGGTTATACCCTTGGTGGTGGTTGGGGATACTCAGGCCGACTACTCGGCATAGGGTGCGATGCAGTACAAGAAATTAGAATGATTGATGGAAATGGTGAAGTTGTCATTGCAAATCGTAATGAAAATCCAGAACTTTTTTGGGCACTTAAAGGAAGTGGTGGTGGACAATTTGGGGTAGTTACAAGTATTCGCTTTGGCCTGCCAGCTAAGAGAGAGAAAGCAACGCTGATTCGAATTGAATATCATGAAGTACAAAGAAATGACCAGCTTGAGATGTTTAAATGCTATCAAGAAATCATCCAAAGTGCTTGCGATGAAGTGAACTTTAAGTTAAGCCTTAGCTATTCTAAAGAAAAAGGAAGAGGTATTTTGTTACTTGGAGCTTACTATGGAGAGGCAAAGGAAGCACACCAAATCATTGCACCATTTGTTCAGTTGGGACGAGAATTGTATATTTCAGTCAAAACAATGTCTGTAATTGATATGAATCGTTGGTTACAGGATGCGCATCCAGACTACGAACATTACAAGTCATCGGGGCGTTTTGTAACGAAGGCACTTACAGAAGAACAAATGAATAGTGCATTAGATTGTATTGAAGAAAGAGCAGAAGGCTCTGTATTTATGGCACTATCTTGCTATGGAATGGGTGGCCAAATGAGTAGAGGTTCTAGAGAAGATTCATCTTTCTATTATAGAGATAGTTTATATATTTTAGGCATACAAACTGTATGGGAAGATAACCAATATCGTAAGGAAAATAGAGAATGGTTTAAAGAACGTTTTCCTAAGATTGAAGAGATGACAGCAGGTTCTTTTGTGAATTTCCCAGCAGGAGAAATCAGAGATTATAAAAAGGCTTACTATAGTGAGCATCAAGCAAAGTTAGAACAGATTAGAAAGCAGTATGATATGCATGGGGTGTTTACATTTGAACAAAGCTTATAAGTAAATTATGATAAGCAAGTGATATAATTAGAGTATATAAGCGAGTTATTATATAAATAGGTAATAAAGCTGAGGATTGTGTTTGAAATAAGTTCATGCACAATCCTTTTATTGATCATTCTTCTTTAAAATAAAGAATTGGTTAGTAAGCATAAATAAGTTTTTAGCGAACTAGCTATAATAATCTTAAAGGAAGTGATGAGTTTGAATGAAATGTTAGAGCGGTATAAAGAATTATTTATTGCAATAGTTGTGAGTATATTTATTGGTATCTGTGTGGGTGGTATTGATACAATTTTTGGCAAAGGACTCCTATTGGTATCCAATTTTAGAGAAGAACATTTACTCTTTGTTTTGCCTTTTTTCCCTGTAGCAGGGGTCATTATTATGCTACTTTATACGCATTTTGGTAAACAATCTTCACAGGGGATGACGCTGATTTTTCAAACAGGATTTGGCAAAAACACAGTGATTCAAAAGCGATTAATTCCTCTAGTTATTCTGACCACATGGATGACACATTTGTTTGGAGGAAGTGCAGGGAGAGAAGGTGTTTCCGTTCAATTAGGTGGGACAGTAGCCAATATACTAAGTAGGCCTATTCGTATAAAAGACGGCTATAGAATTTTTTTGATTGTAGGTATGGCAGCCGGATTTGGTGGATTATTTCAAACGCCTATTGCCGCTACTTTTTTTGCATTAGAGGTATTAGTGGCAGGCGCACTACAGTATGAGGCACTCTTACCTGCTCTGGTAGCAGCTTGCTTTGCGAGCTACACCTCTCATTTACTAGGATTAGAGAAATTTGTGGTACCACTAGACCCCACTCTAGTGATTTCTTTTTCTTTAATTCTTAAATTGATTGTGAGTGGTATCATTTTTGGTATTGTAGGCGGTTGTTTTACTCATTTTTTAGTGGCTACAAAGAAGTATTTGAACAAAAAAATAGACAATCCTGTAAAACGAATCTTTATTGTAGGATGTATTTTAGCTATACTTTTCTTTTTACTTCATAAAGGAAGGTACTGTGGTTTGGGAACTAATTTAGTGAATGAAAGCTTTGAGGGCCGAACTATTTACTGGTATGATTGGCTCTTAAAGCTTATACTGACAGTTTTAACATTAGGCGTAGGGTATCAAGGCGGGGAAGTTACCCCTTTATTTGCCATTGGTACAAGCTTAGGGGTGGTATTGGCTAAGCTTTTAGGACTACCTATTGTATTTTCAGCAGCTCTAGGTTATGTTGCGGTTTTTGCAAGTGCCACCAATACTTTCTTATCGCCAATACTAATTGGTGTAGAGGTATTTGGAACAGAGTATGTTTTATATTTTGCTATTGTATGTGCAATTGCACATACCTTTAATGGAAATAAGAGTATTTATACGGCTCAAAAAAGATATCATTTTGAATGAATTATGATAAAGGATTTGGTATGAATGGATATATTTAATTATTACCAAGTCCTTTTTGATATGATATAGAGTTTTAAATGATCATTATTAAATAGGGCTGCTTTGCTAAAGTAATTAGCATGCAGCCCTATTTAATAGAAAGCATCATTCTCAGAATGCTTTGGTGCGTTTGCAAATAGATGAGAGTCGAACATCTTAGCTATCTACAATAGTACCACCATTTACATGAAGAACCTGACCTGTCACATAAGAGGCATCATTAGATGCGAGATAAACATAACTTGGAGCAAGTTCCACAGGTTGACCAGCACGTTTCATAGGTGAACTTTGACCAAATTTCGCAACCTCATCTTTGGAGAAAGAAGAAACAATTAATGGAGTCCAGATTGGACCAGGAGCAACAGCATTAACACGAATACCTTTGCTCACAAGTGATTGAGATAAGGAACGTGTAAAGGAAACAATAGCACCTTTAGTTGATGAGTAATCAATAAGCTGATCGTGGCCTTCATAGGCAGTAATAGAAGTGGTATTAATAATGCTACTGCCAGATTTCATATAGCAAAGTGCCGCTTGGGTTAAATAAAAGATTGGAAAAACATTAATCTCAAAAGTTGTTTTTAATTGTTCTTCTGAGATGTTTTGGAAATCATCTTGAGGAAATTGAACGGCTGCATTATTAATTAGAACATCTAGAGCGCCATAATGGTCATAAGTGGATTTGGCTAAGCTCTGACAAAAGTCTTTGCTTCTAATATCTCCAGGAAGTAGTAAACATTCTCCACCATAACTTTCAATGATTGCCTTTGTTTGATTTGCATCTTCTTCCTCACAAAGATAAGAGATGGCAAGTTTAGCACCTTCCTTGGCAAAAGCAACTGCAACAGCACGCCCAATTCCACTATCTCCACCTGTAATTAAAGCAACTTTGCCTTTAAGTCGATTACAGCCCAAGTAGCATGGGTCATCAAAAATAGGTAAAGGATTCATTTCGAACTCATTTCCAGGTTGATAGGATTGATGTTGAGGGGGAAAAGAAGTAGGAAACTGAGTATAATCTAGACAAGATTTAGGATCTTTAGACATATATAACCTCCAAAATAGAAACATTATACTTAGTATATACACTTATAAGATAAAAATGACTTGAAATAAATGGAGAAGATTGGAGATAAGTGATAGATTGTAGTTCAATAAAAAAGCCCTTGCCATTAAGTATGAAGCAAATTGGCAAGGGCACTATTTTTTTATAACATAGCCTCTAAAGTGCTACGGATTGCTTTAATAAAGTTTTCACTATTTAAAACAACTGGATTTTGGATAGTTGTGATAAGGGCTAAGTCTTTAGTCATTTTACCTTCTTCAATGGTTTGTAAGCTTGCTTTTTCAAGTTTATCAGCAAATGTGCAAAGCTCAGGAATATTGTCTAACTCGCCACGTTTTCTAAGAGCACCAGTCCATGCAAAGATTGTTGCAATTGAGTTTGTTGATGTTTCTTCGCCTTTAAGGTGTTTATAGTAGTGGCGTTGAACTGTTCCGTGAGCAGCTTCATATTCATAGTAACCTTGTGGAGATACAAGAACAGAAGTCATCATAGCAAGTGAACCAAATGCAGATGAAATCATATCACTCATAACATCTCCATCATAGTTTTTACATGC
>JAGAVZ010000254.1 GCA_017941635.1 Cellulosilyticum sp. | reverse complement strand
GTGCCACTATGGAACTCAAAAAAGGTGACCAAGAAGCGATTAAATCATATATGAAAGAACTAATGGGTAGAAGAAAAGAGAAACAACCGTTAGAAAAACCAAGTGCAGGAAGTACCTTTAAAAGACCAGAAGGATACTTTGCAGGGAAACTCATTATGGATGCAGGTCTTCGTGGACACCAAATTGGTGGAGCAAGAGTATCTGATAAGCACTGTGGCTTTGTAGTCAATGAAGGTGGTGCAACTTGTAAGGATGTGGAAGACTTGATTGCATATGTACAACAAGTTGTAAAAGACCAATTTGATGTAACTTTAGAAGCAGAGGTAAAAATATTAAAATAGATTATCAGTGGCGGAGAAAATCTATTTAGCAACAATAAAAGTTTTGTAAGCAAAGAAGAGAAATCAAAGTAAGGAGGCAAGCATATGAACTTTATTATTGTAACGGGAATGTCAGGCGCAGGAAAAAGTAGTGCAATCAATTTTTTTGAAGATATGGGGTATTATTGTGTAGATAACCTACCTCCTACTTTGATTAAAAGTTTTGCCGAGCTTATTGCAATGCAAGAGAACAAGGTAAGTAAGGTCGTTTTAGGAATTGATACAAGAGGTGGTGGATTATTTGCAGATTTAATGGATAGTCTTCAAGAACTTGTGGAATGTGGCCATACTTATGAGATTATTTTCTTTGATTGTAGCGAGGTAGAACTCATTAAACGCTACAAAGAAACAAGAAGATTACATCCACTAGCACGCGGTGAGCGCATAGAAGAAGGTATTCGTAAAGAACAGGAGATCCTAAAGGAAATTAAAGAAGAAGCCAGTCATATTATCGATACATCTTATTTATTACCTAAAGATACAAGAGGGGTATTGTATAAGATTTATTGTGAAGAAGAATCCTTTGATAGTCTCATGATTACCATTGTTTCATTTGGTTTTAAATATGGTATTCCTATTGATGCAGACTTAGTATTTGATGTACGTTTTGCACCAAATCCATATTACATTCCTGAGATGAGACCTTGTACAGGAAATGATGAGATTGTTAGAGATTATGTAATGCAATTTGATGTTACACAAGAATTCTTAGCAAAACTTGAGGATATGACCAGCTTTTTAATTCCAAACTACAAAAAAGAAGGTAAAAATCAACTGGTAATTGCCATTGGATGTACAGGTGGAAAACATCGCTCTGTCACTATAGCTAATGCTATGTATGATTTCTTAGAGAAAAAGGGGCATACTGTCATTAAGCAGCATAGAGATATAGAGAAGGATAGTAAAAGAGGAAAATAAGCTATGAAAAAGGATGTTAAGGGCAAAAAAGTAGTTGTCATTGGTGGAGGTACAGGCTTATCCACAATGCTTAAAGGTATTAAAAAGTATACATCTGATATTACAGCAATTGTAACAGTAGCAGATAATGGTGGAAGCTCAGGCAAAATCCGTGAAGAAATGGGTATTATGCCACCAGGGGACATTAGAAATTGCTTGGTAGCCCTTGCAAATACCGAACCCATTATGGAAAGACTTTTGCAATATCGTTTCTTGGATGGTAGTTTAAAAGGTCAAAACTTTGGTAACTTGTTGATTGCAACTTTAGCAGAGATTACAGGAAGTTTTGAAGAAGCTGTTCGTGTAACCAGTAATGTTTTAGCTATAACAGGAAAAGTACTGCCTGTTACATTAGAAGACGTACACTTGCAAGCTAGGTTTCAAGATGGTAATACAATCATAGGGGAAACAGAAATTGTAGAATATGGCAAAAATACAGGTAGTAATATTTGCCATATAGAACTAAATCCTAAATTACCAGCACCTACAGATGATGTAATTAGAGCATTGAGAGAAGCTGAACTCATTATTTTAGGTCCAGGCAGTCTCTATACAAGTATTATCCCTAACCTTCTTGTTAAAGATATGAGTATGTATATTAAAAGTGCAAAAGCACAAAAAATATATATTGCCAATATCATGACGCAACCAGGGGAAACATCTAGCATCTCACTGGAAGATCATGTTGTGATTTTAGAACACTATTTAGGAAAGAATGTTCTGGATGCTGTGATTGTTAATAATGAACAAGTAACTAAAGCACAAATGAAAGAATACGAAGAAGAAGGTGCCAAATTACTTACAGTTAATAAAGAACATGAAGTGTGGCGACGCATCAAGAGGCTAGAAGTTCCTCTTATTAAAGTGCATAAGAAGAAAAAATTTATTAGGCATGACCCAGAAAAATTAGCTAGATGTATATTTCAAATCAAATAGTAAAAAATTACATAAGATGAGGTGAAAAAATGTCCTTTTCTTTCAATGTAAAAAAAGAACTCACTTGTGTACCATTGGGTGCGAGGCATTGTATGATTGCAGAACTTGCAGCAATGATTATTATGTCAGGTGAGATTAGTCACGTAAATGGTGAGTTCTCAATCAAATTCCAAACAGAAAATGCAGCTATTGCAAGAAAATACTTTACAATAATAAAAAAAGCTTTTAATATAAATACAGAGATAGTTCAAAAAACAAGTAAAAAGTTTCACAAGAAACAGACCTATGTATTGGTAACGAAAGATAGTAAAGAAGCGCATAAGATTTTGATTGCGACGACATTACTTAAGCAAGAAGGAGAACATCTGACGCTTAGAGACTATGTAGATTTAACTATTATTCAAAGCACATGTTGTAAAAGAGCGTATTTAAGAGGCGCATTCCTAGGAGCAGGATCAGTAAGTGATCCAGAAAAAGGATATCATTTAGAATTTGTAAATCAAACTGAAAGGCATGCAGTGTTTTTACAGGAGATGATGACCACATTAGAAATGGAACCTAAGGTCGTTTCTAGGAAAGGAAGTTTTGTGCTGTATCTAAAGGAAGGCACACAAATAGTCGATTTACTTAATATAATGGGGGCGCATGTTGCCCTAATGGAACTTGAGAATGTACGCATTGTAAAAGAGGTAAGAAACAATGTGAATCGCATAGTAAATTGTGAAACAGCCAATCTAAAGAAAACTGTTTCTGCTGCTGTAAGACAAATGCAAGATATTGAATATGTACAAAATACAATTGGTATCTCAGCTTTACCAGCAAATTTACAACAAGTTGCTATCTATCGATTGGAGTATCCAAGTAGTTCACTGAAGGAATTAGGAGAGTTATTAACGCCACCTGTTGGAAAATCAGGTGTTAACCATAGACTAAAGAAAATTAGTGAAATTGCAGAGCATATCAGAGAAACAAGAGGAGGAATATAAAAAATGGTTAAAGAAAGTTTAAAATTAGAATTACAAAATGGACTTGAGGCAAGACCGGCTGCATTATTTGTACAAATCGCAAGTAAATTTGAAAGTCATATTTCAGTGATTGTCAATGAAAAACAAGTTAATGCAAAAAGTATTATGGGTATGATGTCTCTTGGATCAATTAAAGGTCAAGTGATTGAAATCGTTGCAGATGGTCAGGATGAAACAGAAGCAGTAGATGCATTGGTTCAATTCTTAAAAACACAAGAAGTAAGTGAATAGTAAAATATAAAGCCTTTAGTTTTAAGGGGTCTCTAAGCTCCTAAGACTAAAGGCTTTTTTGTATGTAATAAAAAATAAGAAGCTAAGTAAGCATATAATAAAAGTGTATAGGGTAAAAATAAAGTAGTATTATCAAGAAGAATGGTGTGTAAATGTAGATTTTTGGTAATATCATCGCTATAATAATAAATAGAGAGAAAAATTAATTTTAATAGACTAGAGGAGGAGAATAAGTGAGGGCAAAAAGGCAATATGGTTATCCGATCATAATGTTGCTGATTTTTTGGTGTAGCTCATTTATGACAATGGGGTCAGAAATCAGTACAATTAAAGTAGGATTAGAATCTGTATATAAGAATGCAGCCTCTATTGTAATTGGAAGCGATACGAATATAGAAGTTGGATATTATGATAATTATGGTTTTGCAAAAATTGGGGAATTGAAAGCGTCTACTATTACAGTATCAAAAGCAACAAAAGAGTATTATGATTTAGGTGGTTTTTATCCAACTTATGAAGAAGCTCAACAAGCAGCTGATGAACAATTTGGGATACCTGTTTGTGTAGATCAAGGTTTATTTGCCATCTACTCAGATGAGCCTTTAGGGAATGCAGTTAGCACAAGTATCGATCGATATGTGGTAAAGGACCAAAGTGGAAAAGAGATTTTTATATTTAACCCAGCGACACATCCAGTTGTATTTAGAGGATATGATAACAGTACTGGACTTCATTTAACCAAAGTAGGGACAAGTAAGAAATATCGTGGAGCGATTGGAATTGCTGGGACAACAGGTATTACACCGTATAATATTTTAAGTATGGAAGAGTACTTATATGGAGTCGTGCCATGTGAGATGTCACCATCTTGGCCACAAGAAGCTCTCAAGGCACAAGCAGTAGCAGCACGCTCAATAGCGATTTATCAATATAATCGTTTTGTGAGCTCAGGCTATAATATAGTTGATACAACAACAACACAAGCTTATGGTGGATATAGTAAGGAAGACAGTAGAATCACACAAGCTGTGGATGCCACAAAAGGTGAAACCATTCGATATAATGGAAAGGTAGCAGAAGCATTATATTTCTCAACAAGTGGTGGTTATACAGAATCAGCAGTTAATGTATGGGGGAATTCTATTGATTATCTTGTAGGAGTAGAAGACGTATATGAGACAGAACCAGCTCAACCAGCATGGACACGAACCATTACATTATCAGAGCTAGATAAATGCCTTACTAATAAAGGCGCTAATATTGGATCAGCACAAGGCGTACAAATTGTTTCCAGAACATCATCAGGACGTGTACAAGAAATGCGTATCTTAGGAACAGTGGGAACTTATAACTTAAAATTAGAAAATATTAGAACTTTCTTTAGTGGTACAAATGGTGGTTCTTTAAAAAGTAGACTCTTTACATTAGCCACTTCAGGAGATGCCAATGCAGGTGGTAGTGGGACAACTTCGAATAACGTTGTAGCTATTTCAGCAACGGGTGTAGCAGATGTTGCCTTAGATCAAGCTATTGTAACCAATGGAATCATTACAGAACCAATCATCGGTGAAGTGGCAACAATCCAATCTGCTACAAAAACAGAACAAGTAGCATTAACAACTCAGACACCATCGACAGGCAATCCTTCAGGAGAAGTCGTCTATGGTGATGTAACGATTAATGGAAAAGGCTTTGGACATGGTGTAGGTATGAGCCAAAGTGGTGCCAAAGGCATGGCAAAAGCGGGATTTTCATATGTAGAAATTTTACAACATTATTATACTGGGATTACGGTAGGATAGCTTGTTGAAATACTTATTACCATATTTATCCTGGCTGTAATTAAAAGTTAATTAGCAAATGTCATAATATTAATAAACGATAATAAAATCAAGGTTTATAACCATTGTTATAAACCTTGATTTTTGTATTCTATGAGGTTGGATGGTAAGTTTAAGTAAATGTTATATTTTAGAGTAATAACACTATAAAGCAAATAGATGCCTATTCACTGCATTAATTGATACATATGTACGAAGTTACTTGGTAAGCTAAGTAAGTTTTTTGTATGCATGAAAAATACAGGCAGTAGTCCTAATTCTTAACTGAGAATAATTTACTTTATTGCTGAAACTAAAGGAACAGTGAATAGTACAGAGGTTAGGCCAATTGAACAAGCTAAAATAGATTGTGCAATATCATGTATTGTAGACGTTATAGATTTTGTGGAACAACCTACCTTGCATTCCATTTTTTGTTTTGTGAAAATAAAGAAAATAAAGTAAGATTTATAAGGAAAAATCAGTTATATCTATATAAGATATAAAAGGAATCTCAGGGGGCAGGAGATGAATGAGGAGCAACGGATAGATAAAAGATTTTATAGTGCGTTATTCATAGCAACTATTTTATTTATGATTTATATGGTTTTTATAGGAAGAGGTTATGGTCAGCCAATTAAAAGCATTTCTAAAGTTCATTTTATAGGAACTTATGAGGTCAATGGCCAAATTAGGCCAATAGAAGAGTTAAAGACTTATGGAGTAGAGAAAAATCAGCCTGTTATTTTTAGAGGACATTTGGATAAGCATATACCACCAGGAAGAGAAATGTTTTTTTATATGTACTGCATGCGTATGATTATTAAACGCAATGGAGAAGAAATCTATCGTTATGGGTATAGTGGAGACCATCCAGAAATTGTGAAATCTATGGGTACAGATTGGGCGCACTTTAATGCTAGAGAAATAAATAAAGAAGATTGGGTTGAGATTATATTAGAGCCTGTTTATGATAACATCTACAAGGGCGCATATAGTAATTTTCTAAATAAAATTTATGTGGGAGACCGTTTTGCTTTTTTAAGACTACAGATAAAACGGAATCTGTTTCAAATATTAGGTAGTATGAGTACTTTTGTTTTGGGGGTTATCTTTTTGGCAGTTATGAGTGCGCTACATTATATAAAAGAACCTGTTAGTGATGGATATATATCAGGCGGTTTCTTAATGATATCAGGAGCAATATGTACATCGATTAATTATAATTATACGACATTATTTTTTAATAATAGTTTCTTAGTGAATATGATAGATTTTTTACTTCAATTTCTGATATGTTTCTTTTTTATGACTTACTTAATGAATTATATGATTAGTAAGAGGTATCGATTGATTTCTAGAATTTTTATAAAAATTACTATTTGCTTGATGATTTTGTGTTTTATCATACAAAGTTATGGAATAGTAGATGAATTACAAACCTTAGAAATCCTATTACCTATAGCAATTATTTTCTTAGTCATAATGATAATATTTTTAATGAAGGATTACAAGAAATATTCAGAATGGAGAATAAAGAAGGTACTTATTTCGAGTTTGATTTTTGCTACTACAGCAATTATTGAGATGATACACTATGTTATTAGTGATATCTATTGGGGATTTTTATTCCAGGCAGGATTACTTATTTTTGAAGTGATGCAAATTAGTGTTGCACTAAGCTATACAAAAGAAAGTATAGAAAGGGTAAGAAGAGCAGATATGTTAGAAAAGGAATTGGTACAAAATCGTATTGCCATTATGATGAGTCAAATTCAGCCTCATTTTTTATATAATGCATTAACAAGTATACAAGAATTATGTTTGGATGATCCAAATAAAGCCCATACAGTTGTGATGAAGTTTGCTCAGTTTTTAAGGGGGAATATGGATTCTTTAAAGACTGATAAGCTGATTCCTTTTGAGAAGGAGTTAAAACATGTCAAGAATTATTTATATTTAGAACAAATGCGGTATGGCGAATATCTAGATGTGGAATATGAGATAGAAGTAAGCGATTTTTTACTACCAGCTTTAGCTGTTCAACCGATTGTTGAAAATGCTGTAAGGTACGGTGTGGGAAAGAGTGAAAAAGGGGGAATAGTTATTATAAGAAGTGCCGTAACTGAAGAATATCATAGAATCATAGTAGAGGATAATGGGATAGGATTTAATGTAGAAGAAATGCAGAAAATGATTGAGCAGGATTCAAAGAGGAGTCATGTAGGATTAGATAATGTAAGAAACAGATTAAAGGAACAGTGTAATGGTGAACTTAAAGTAGAAAGTCAAATAGGGCAAGGAACGCGAGTAACTATTTTAATTCCAAGAAGAAGGGGGTAGGCATGAATATTATTGCAGTGGATGATGAAACATTAGCATTAAATAGTTTAATAAGAGTTCTAAAGCAAGTTTTTGTAGATATGGATATTAAGGGATTTCAGAAGAGTTGTGAGGCACTTCAATTAATAGATGCCCTTTCCCAAAAGGGAGAAAAATTGGATTATGCATTTTTGGATGTGGAAATGCGGGGCATAAGTGGGATTGAATTAGCCAAGCGTATCAAAGAGATTTGTCCAGAAACACGTATATTATTTGTTTCTGCCTATGATCATTATGCTTGTGAGGCTTTTCAAATTCATGCCAAAGGATATATATTAAAGCCAGCAACCAAAGAATTAATTGAGGAATCATTAGAATGATCTCTCGGAATTTTGAGTGATCATGCCAATAGTTTATTGGCACTGAACATTGAAAAGTAAATACTATTTAAAGAACAAAAAATGAGCATAAGAAATAGACATAACTGTCGCTATGTCAAAAAAAAGAGTATAATAGATTTAGGATTATGCCGTGTG
>JAGAVZ010000253.1 GCA_017941635.1 Cellulosilyticum sp. | reverse complement strand
GTTTTTGGCATACTTCTTTCTAGCATGTCTACTTTAATCTGTCTCCCATAAATCGGGTGAGTTGACCAAGTCCCTATAATCTTTACTTCTTCACCTGCATAAATGCCTGCCATTTCTCCTACACAAGAAATCTCTTCACCCTCATAATCCACAGTACATACTGTGTAACCATTTTCTTTGTTTTGAAAAATAATATCTTCTATGGTTGCTTCTAATACAATTTGCTCGTTCAATTTATTCACCACTTACCTTTTCTCGGCCCTTATCTTTCCACATCTTTTATAGAGAAAAGTATATCATATCCACAAATTTGCCACAACGGGGGAGAATTTGGGATATGAACTAGAATATGCTTAATTTTTAAGGAGGTATCGCATTTCGCGATACCTCCTTATATGGGTTATACCTTATTACTGTACAACAGTTTCCTGTATTGCTTATGCTGCTTTTTCTGTTACTGCTTCAGCAGCTTCTGTTGTTTCTGCTTCTGTTGTTTCTGCTTCTGTTGTTGCTCCAATTGCCATTAAATCATCCATTGTGTAAACTGCTACACTTGTTGGCATTGTAATTGCTTTTGCTTCTGCTTTTTTAGCTTCATCTTTCATTGTTAATTTAAAAGATACTGTTTCTGTTTCATCAATTGCCACATTAATGTTCATAGCATATTCTGATGTTTGTTTACCATCTTCATAAGCAAAAGTAGCTTTTACTGTGCTACCTTTAATCATTTCTGCAAATGGTGCTAATGCTTCTGGTGATGTCATGGCTTTAACTTGTGCCATTACTAAATCGATTTGGGCATCTGTAAGTCCCATAGCTTTGTATTCTGCTACAAGCATGTCTTTTGACACTTCCATACTTTGAACAATTACTTGAGCAGCAGCATCTATCATTTGATCTGCTGTTAATTCGATAGTATATTTTCTACCCTCTTGTTTCATATTGCAGTTAATATCTGCTGCGCCAAGTTGTGTATAGAAATCTTTAGTCATTTTTTGGTTACTTGCTGCAAGGTCTTTTACATCAATCCCCATTTGTGTATAAATACTTGTTAAATCCATGCAAATGTAATCTTTGCTTAAATCTATTCCTGTCATTGCTGTTGTTGCATCTACACCAGAAATTCTTAAAAGGTCTGTGAAGTATGTGCTAGAGATATATGCTTTTGTACCATCTAAATACATTTTGATTGGAGAAATTTTGTAATCTCCTTTTGTTAAATCCACTGCGACGCCTTCCATTTTTAATTGTTTTGGACTTACTGTCATTTCCATTTGTAATGTGTCTGTTACTGTATAAGCTGAATAATCTGCTGATAACTCAACTTTTTCACCTTCTACTTGAATTTCAACTCCCATTGTACCTGATTGTTCTGCTGCTTCCCATTTAGCCACTTCTTCAAATTCTTTCATAAGTACCATGCCTTCAGAAGCACAACCCACTAATGAGAATGCCATGCAAAGTGTTGCAACAAGTGCTAATAACTTCTTTTTCATTTTGATTTCCTCCCCATATTTTTATTTGTAGATTATTATTTATTACCACTCAATGATACCACACCCAAGACAATATTCAATATTTTGAATTTTATTTAATATTTACTTAATATTCATTTATATTTATCACCCTATAGATCAATCAGTATGAATCAGAAAACATAAAAGAGCAATAAAACTAGATGTTTAATCCGTTCTATTGCTCTTTTTAGCTTACTCTATTTATTATTTATTAGCTGCTGCTTTTAATGCTTCTGCTTTATCTGTTCTTTCCCATGGTAAATCAACATCTGTGCGACCAAAGTGACCATATGCTGCTGTTTGTTTGTAGATTGGTCTTCTAAGGTCTAACATTTTGATGATACCTGCTGGTCTAAGGTCAAAGTTTTCTCTTACGATTTCCACAAGTTTTTCATCACTTACAATACCTGTACCTTTTGTATTAACAAGTACAGATACTGGCTTAGCTACACCGATTGCATAAGCAAGTTCGATTTCACATTGTTTAGCAAGTCCTGCTGCTACAATGTTTTTCGCTACATATCTAGCTGCATAAGCTGCTGAACGGTCTACTTTTGTTGGATCTTTTCCAGAGAAAGCACCACCGCCATGGCTAGCATATCCACCATAAGTATCTACGATAATTTTACGTCCTGTAAGACCTGCATCTCCTACTGGTCCACCAATTACGAAACGACCTGTTGGGTTGATGAAGTATTTTGTACTTTCATCTAAAAGGTTTTCTGGAATGATTGGTCGAATCACGTGTTCCATAATGTCATCATGGATTTGTTCTTGTGTCACAGATTCTGCATGTTGAGTAGAAACAACAATTGCATCAATTCTTACTGGTGTTTCTCCATCATATTCTACAGTTACTTGAGTTTTACCATCTGGTCTAAGGTAACTTAATGTACCATTCTTTCTTACCTCAGTAAGTCTTCTTGATAATCTGTGAGCAAGTGAGATTGGCATTGGCATAAGTTCTGGTGTTTCATCACAAGCGAAACCAAACATCATACCTTGGTCTCCAGCACCGATTGCTTCGATAGCTGCATCATTCATTTCACCTTTTTTAGCTTCTAGTGCTTTATCAACACCCATAGCAATATCTGGTGATTGTTCATCTAAAGCTACGATTACACCACATGAATGACCATCGAAACCATATTCTGGTGCATTGTATCCAATCTCATTAATTGTCTCACGAACTGTTTTATTAATATCCACATAACAGTTTGTAGTGATTTCTCCCATTACTAATACAAGACCTGTTGTAAGTGCTGTTTCACAAGCAACACGTGCATTAGGATCTTGTGCATAAATCGCATCTAATACAGCATCAGAAATTTGGTCCGCAATTTTATCTGGATGCCCTTCTGTTACTGATTCTGATGTAAATAATCTTCTTGCCATTTTGTTTCCTCCCTATTGGTCAATGCGTTTATTTGAATTTCCCTAATAAATAGTCTTCTTTTCCAGCAACAAAAAAACCTCATCGAATTTTCAATGAGGTTTACTTTTCTTCGTTAATGATCCTCATCTTACGCATATACACTATGCGTGGGAATTGGCACCTTAGTGCTGCACTCCGCTCGTGCGTTACTAGGTTGCCGGGTTTCATAGGGCCCTGTCCCTCCACCTCTCTGGATAAGAATATTTATCATGTAATTTTCTATTTCATTATATAGACTATCCTATATAGTGTCAATATATATTTTCTTTGTTCAAATATATGTACTTTTCAATATTTTTAACAGAATATAAACTCATTCTACAATATTACTGTTTTTGTATATCGCTAGCTTTTATCGATAGATATTATCTTTATATATTAGTAATCTTTATGTGCAGATATTACCATTCCTATATATCATTATCTACTTTTGTAGCAACAGATGCCATAGCTGCTTGATTTTGTGAGCTGATTTCCATTTGAGTTCCATAGGAATTTTTAATTTGTGTATAAAGTTGATTAGATAAACCTAATCCCCCTGCTTCTACTAAACTATCTGCCACAGAATTAATCATATGCTCTTCAAATGTTTTTACATAATCTCCTTTAGGAATCAAAGAATCTTCATCATCCTGCATCATAGATTCTTTAACTTGTTTTAAAACCATTCCAATCATATAAGATTCTAAAGTATCACAAGCATCTCTTAATTCCGTGTCATCACCACTTGCCATCGCTTGATTTAAAGCATTTTTGAAATCATCACCACTTACCTCAGCAGAGCTTTTAGCCAGATCTTGTTGCATGCCTAAATACGAACTTATACCTGAAATATCCATTTTGTCACCTCCTATATAGTATAAATCTATAGACAAACTTCTTAGTCTTGCATTGATACATTATGAAACACTATTAGTATCATTTGGAAAATAACAAAGTATCTATTTTATTGTTTTAATTGGTTAGCTTGTTGCATCATATCGTCTGCGGTTTTGATTGCTGTTGAATTTACTTCATAAGCTCTTTGTGCAATGATTAAGTTAACCATTTCTTCTGCCAATTGAACATTACTTCCTTCAAGATATCCTGTACGAAGTGTACTTCTTGTAAGCATATCGTCATCACCTTCAACCATTGGCTCACCTGATGCCGCTGTTGCTTTATAAAGGTTGCCACCAGTTGCTTCTAGACCTTCTCTATTAGCAAATTGAACCACTTTAATTTGTGCAACATCCATCTTAATACCCTCTTCATCTAAGTAGAAAACTGTACCATCTTCTCCAATTTTTAATTTATCAGTAGACACTTCGCTACCAATAATAATAGATTCATCTTCTGTAGAAAGTACTGGGTAACCATCTGCTGTTACAAGTGCATAACTTCCTTCATCTTCTAACATAGCAAATCTAAAACTACCATCTCTTGTATAAACTTCTTCACCATTATTATCAATTGCAAAGAAACCATTTCCTACAATCGCAATATCTGTTGGATTTTCAGTTTTTTGAAGTGTACCAGTACTATAATTACGGGAATTTGCAAGTGCACGTACACCATGACCTACTTGTTTTACAGATGGTGTAGTCTCTGTAATTGCTTCATTTTCAGGTCCTCTTAGATTTGTATAGAGTAAACTTTTGAAGTTCGTTGTTTCTTTTTTATAACCTACTGTATTAACGTTCGCTAAGTTATTTGAAATTGTATCTACATTAAGTTGTTGTGCTGTCATTCCTGATGCTGCTGTATATAACGCTCTAACCATTATTTATTCCTCCTCTTAACCTCTTCCTAATTCATTAACGGCTTTTCCTAAAAGACTATCTTGTGTTTGTACCATCTTTTGATTTGTTTCATATGCTCTAGCAACTGTAATCATATCTACCATAGCTGAAACTGTATTTACATTAGAGGTTTCTAAGAAACTTTGGATAATACCTCCTGTAAATTCACCTCTTTCACCTGTTGAAGTATATAGATTATCATCTAATTTCGTTAATGAACGATTATCTGTAAAATTAGCAATATCTAATGTATCGATATAAGCACCATCTAGATAAATTTCTCCATTACCTTGTACAACAATACTATTTCCTTGAGTAAAATAATCTTCTCCTAACTCAATTGCTCCTTCTTGTCCCATTACATTATACCCTTCTGATGTTACAAGTTGTCCAAATTGGTTAATCATGAAATTTCCGTCTCTTGTATACGCTAATCCATTTGGTGTTTGTACTGTAAAGAAACCATCACCTTGAATTGCTAAATCATTTGGTGAGCTAGTTGCTCTTACTGAGCCTTGAGTGAAATCTGTATAAACTTCATCTATTTTAGCTCCATATGTAATCTTCCCAATAATTGCATTATTAGGCGCAAAATTTTGCTGATCATTTAATCTAGCTAAGTATTCTTCCTTGAAAGATGAAACCACTGCAACATCCTTCTTGTACCCCGTTGTACCAGCATTAGCCAAGTCATTAGATACAATATCTAATCGTTTTGCCTGCACATTCATCCCCATTGCTGCTGTATACAGTCCTCTTACCATCTCTTCACCTCTTTAGTTTTTCGAACTTGCTCTAAAATACTTATAATTTTTTAGCGTCATTTGCATATCTATATTCAACCCACGCGCCTGTACCAATCGCAACACATGACATTGTATCTTCTGCGATTACAGTATTAATGCCCGTTTCTGCTGTAATTAATTTGTCTAAACCATAAATAAGACTTCCTCCACCTGTTAAGACAATCCCTCTATCAGCAATATCTGCTGCAAGTTCAGGTGGTGTTACCTCTAAAACGGCTTTTACGCCTTCAACAATACTTGTCACTGGTTCTTCTAAAGCTTCTCTAATCTCTTCTGAAGAAACTATGATATTCTTAGGGAGTCCTGATACTAAGTTACGTCCCCTTATATTTATTTCGGCAGGAACTTCTCTTTTATAAACACTTCCCACATTAATTTTTATTTCTTCCGCTGTTCTTTCACCAATCAGCATACTATATTTTTTTCTCATATATTTAACGATTGTCTCATCAAAATTATCCCCTGCAATTTTGAGAGATTTTTTCACAACTGCCCCACCAAGAGAGATAACTGCAATATCAGTAGTTCCCCCGCCAATATCAACAATCATACTACCGCAAGGACGTGAAATATCAATTCCCGCTCCAATAGCCGCAGCAATTGGTTCCTCGATAATATCTACAAATCTAGCACCTGCTAATTTTGTAGCATCCTCCACTGCACGTCTTTCTACCTCTGTCACACCACTTGGCACACATACACCAATACGTGGCTTAATAAGTCTATGACCTATTGCTTTATGTATAAAATATTTAAGCATCTGCTCTGTTGCATCATAGTCTGAAATAACCCCTTGTTTAAGAGGTCTAATAGTTTTTATATTCGCTGGTGTCCTACCAAGCATAGCTCTTGCTTCTTCACCTACTGCAATTACTTGTTTTGTTTTTTCTTTAACTGCTACAATTGAGGGCTCTCTGAGTACAATCCCTTTTCCCTTAACATAAACGAGAACATAGGCTGTCCCTAAATCTATTCCTATATCTGCACCCATTCCAAACATGTAGATTCTCCTTTGTATTCAATATTCTTAGCCTAATTTTAACATATTCTCTTATAAAAAGTACTTTTTTTTCAAAAAAGATAGAACAAAAAAAGCTATTAAATGCCACTCATTCCTAGAAGTAAAAATTTATTTTTACTTTGGATGATTTCTATGCTTTCCATTCCTACTACACCTGCTCCCATTGTGCCTATCACATTAAGTAGCAATATGCTATTAAGTGGTATGTACTTCATTAGATGCATGGACGACTTCATATATAAGAAATAATTCTTAATCACACTATCTGTAATATCAAACTCTTTATAAATTAATGTTTTACCCATTATAAAGGCTGCCGAAAAAGCTGGTATCATTAATAATGTTCCTGATAAAAAGGTGATGCCAAAGCACAGTATACTTGTAAAAAAGATGACATGAATCGTATTTAAAATCTTGTTTAAGATGGTCTCTTTCATCATATTTTAACGGCTCCTGCTAAACCATAGAAGATATATTTTTGTAAGAAGATATAAGCGATGCCTATTGGAATCATTCCTATAATAATGGCAGCCGCTACAATTTCAAATGGTGTAGACATATTTCCAAAGAACTTATACAGTGCAACCGTAAAAGTTTGTACATCACTTCTTAAATAGAGATTAGGGATATAGAAGTCATTATATGTACCAATTCCATTTAAAATTAAAAGAGTGGTACAAGCTGGTTTCATAAGTGGTAAAATAACTCTTCCAAAAATCGTAAAGTAATTTGCACCATCAATCAACGCTGCTTCATTTGAAGTCTCAGGGCTGATACTTCTTGTGTATTTTGTGAACTAGTACCACAGCCTGTAAATAAAGAAGCTAATAATGTTGTTGATAATAACCCTACCATCCATTTCTTTTTCATATCTTTTTCCCCCATTTAGGTTTAGTGTAACGCATCTTTGTTTTTTATTTTTCATCGATTGTTTTACACTACCTTTAATTCTTACAAAACTATTTAAGTAAGTACTTTTAGCTTAATTTAAGTTTATAATATTTCGTCCTTCTATACATCACAGTTTATTGCATTTTTTATTTGTTTATTGATTTTTTTGTGAATTTTCTTTAAATTATTATTCATGTACATTATTTTTTTGTGCATTAATCTAATTTTGTTTAAGTAAATAAATTTATTTTCTGATATTTTTATCTTTATGCATTTTAATTAGCTGATTATAGCTTTCACAAAATAAACCTATATTAATATTCTGCCGTTTTAATTTATCTCTACCTTAACTCCTTTTATTTTCCCTTACCTCTATCTATATAACTTCTTTATTATCTTTCATCCCTATCTATAACCTATTTTATTATCTTTACCTATATCTATTTTTTTGACAACAAAAAACTATCAAATCATTACCACCCTAGCTTAAAGTCTAAAATAGTAATGATTTGATAGTTTTATCTACTACTCTATTTTATTAGATGTGAATACTTTTCTTTAGTTGCCAACCCACCTCTTAAATGCCTCTCAGCTTTGTTGAGCTCCAACACTTTTCTTGCTTCATGAGCCAATTTAGGATTTATTTTCTCAAGTCTTTCCGTTACATCTTTATGCACTGTACTCTTACTAATACCAAACTTCTTGGCTGTTTCTCTAACAGTAGCATTTGAACTTATAATATACTTTGCGGCTTCTACGGCTCTTTCTTCTATATAAGCTTTCAAGAAAAGGCCCCCCTTAACAAGACTCTTGATTTAATCTTATGCAAGGCCATTCCTACTTATTACAGATAAATAAACCATTCTCTAAAAAAAATATACAACTTATTGTTTTTATCTATAATTTGTCCATGCTTTGTCCTAATTGACAGACTTGGACAGTGTTTGATATATCCTATGTATTAGAATACCATTTCTTATAAAAAAATAGTATATTTTCCGCAAAGTCATCCTATATATCTTTAACGTAACGCTCTACTTTATAAAGTAACTCCCTGTATTCCTACAATAGCTTATATGCGCTAAATAGTGAAAGAGGATACCTATCTCCTAGGATATCCTCTTTCAAACTTAATGATCTTTAAGCCTTATTCTGCAAAACCAAGATCTACGCTATCTGCCTTCACATCTTGATTGCCTAAGTCTAAATAGTTTAATGGGTTAACAACTTCATCGTTATGCATTACTTGTAAGTAAATATTGTCACCAATTCCGATAAATGCACCTTGTGGTGATCCAATTGATCCTAATACATCTCCTGCATTAACAACTTGTCCAACAAGCTGCTCATTAACTTCACCACGTTGGAAACCATATAAACTTACGTAACCATTACCATGATCGATAACCATTAGTTTACCTACATATGGCATACCTGATTCTAGATAAGTAGATGAATCATCTACAATCTCTACAACAGTTCCTTTAGCTACAGCTTTTACTTCTGTACCTTCCTCTGCACTAATACAGATACCAAATGTACGCATTGTTTGATTTAATGATTCACTAAACCAATGTTTTGTGCTTTCATCTGTGTATGGTACAACAACTGAACCTTCTACTGGCCAAGCAAATGTGTCACCTTCTGCAAAGAAAGGTTCTCCATTAGTTGATGCTGTAGTAGATTCAAATGTTTCTGGTTCTACAACCTCTTCTGCTGTAGTTTCGTCTGTTGCTGCTGCACTTTCTGATGTATTTTCTTCTGTAGCTACATTCTCAGCTGTCTCTTCTGTATTAGCTACATCTGGAGTAAGTGATGCTGACTCATCTACAGTTGCTTCTGTATTCTCATTTACTTGATCTGATATTTCAGTATTAAGTCCATCTGTAGTATCTAAATCATCTTCTTCTAAAATATCCTCTTCTACTCCTTGTGTTAAGTCCTTTGCATCTGTGTATTCATTCTTTGCATAAGGATTCGCCTCATTCTTGACATTTCCTTGATTATTAGGCATTAAGAAGATAGCAAGTAATGCACCTACACATACGAATGCAGTAGCAATGTAAAAACCATACTGTTTTAATAAATTTCCTATTTTTTTCATATTTTACACCTCCGACATGCTAATTATCGCCAAAGATGTTTTTTATTATTCAATCATTTTTAATTTTTTTAATTTTTATTTTTAACTCAATTCTTTATATAGATAAACAAGTTGAGCCTTATATTTTTTCACCATCAGGTTTCTTGTAAGTATTCAAAAAAAACTACTAGTATAGATTAAAAATCAAACTGTTTTATCTATATATAAACAAATCAGAAATACAAATCGGAAATCTTATTTATCCATCATTAGATTTCTTGTAAATGACTTTAAAATGCTAGCAATATAATTTAAAAATAAAACTGGTTTATTTATCTATAAACCAGTTAAGAATCCTATTTATCATCATAAAATTTCTTGTAACCCTCATGATTGAACTGTGTTCTTCTAGCTTTTTATTTAAAACGATATATATTAGTCTCTTATAATTAGCTTTGAACCTCATATTCCTCGATTGTTACATCAGCATAATAATAATGCAAAATCTCTTCACAACTCATTCCTTGTTTTGCTAGTTCATTTGCACCATTCAAACTTAATCCTATACCATCCCCTATACCTCTTACATCAAATATTATTTTATCCCCTGAATTATACATTTTAAAAGCACATGATGGCAGATCTAATAAGCTTTTTAAGCTCTCCCCTGTCATTGTTACATTACCAATTTGAATGGCTGAAATATATCCCGCTTCATCTTTTTTTACAATTTGCATTTGTTGCTCTAATATATTGATATCCACTACTAAATTTGGATACGCTTCTTTTAACTTTTTTGCTATATCTTCTTTTGTTAGTGTAACTTGTTTACTAATCTCGTCTACTTCACTCTTTACACTTTTTAAGTATGGAATTTCTTGCTTGTAAATACTCTTTGCATCTCTTGTTTGTCCGCTACTCGCCTCATGATATAATGCTTCAATTGGTTTATTATCATACATAATAAGTTGCTTACGTGTTGCTTGCACAGCATCTTTATAAATATTATAGATTTCTTGATACTTTTCATCTCCCCATAATGCCTTCATTTCTTCTATTGTATATCCTACAATTGCTCCTTGTTTTTGAATTCCTAGGATACGTCTTGCCATATAGGTTCTTTCAACAATTGCCTGCGCTTTCAGTGCTTCCTCCTCGTATGTATAAGGAATCTCTTTTGCTAATATGCCTATCAAGGTCTCTTCTTGAATAATATCTTGATCCATTTCTTTAACCATAGCAATTGATGTATCTACTGACATTGTACCAACTTCTATCCCACAAATTTTTATAATAAAAATAGGTAGCAAAATAAAACTGCTACCTACGCATATAAACATTCTTAGATACGTTTTCATACATACTCCCCCTCTTATCTATCAGTATACTATTAGTATATGTGCAAAAAAGGCTTGTATGATAAAATCATCTGTCTTATATCAAAATGTAAAAAAATAAATCAATTGACATGGGTATTACAAATGCAATGTATACCTATCTCAAATCTATAAATGGCGTATTTACGCTATCTATTAATGTCACTATTAATACTGTCACTTAATCACATTATGAGTAGCACTATTTCTGATACACACTAACTCCATCATTAGTGGCACTATTAAAACGGCATATTATAAAAAGGAAAAGCGATGATAATTTCTGTCTGATTGAGTTCATCATTATATTTAAATCCAACTTGCATATTAGTTCTTTCATTCCCATTCTCTTTTACATATTCCTTGATCCATGGTGTATGGGCATAATATACACATGTAGACGCCATTAGATCATCTTCGTAGTAATTGGTTGACTCGGCATTGAATTGATTAAAAAAAACGGATGCAATTTGCCATTCTTCCTCTTTAGATACAGGCCCTTCTATCATTCCTTTGAAATAAATACTTTCACTAATCTCCACATTCCAATCTTCTAGCTGCTCTCTCCCTCTCGCCCTTAATGTATCTAACTTTTGAATATCTTTACCTGTCATATTCAAGCTATAGAACATGTTATCATGAATATCTTTTTGGTTTTTTAAACTGAAAGCATATTCCCATGTTTCATTATTTTGATTGCTATCTATTTCTATAAATTGATTTCCTTGTATAATATTAGTATTTGCTAAATGAGCATGTGATATCTGGCACAGCTTAGAACAACCTTCTTCATGTGCAAGAGCTACATTCATTTCTTCATTCATCTTTGTTAATGTGTCGATTGTTTCAGGCATATCATATTGGATTCCTGTAAGCTGAACACCTATTTCATCATAAGTAATTCCCTCTAGTAAAAGCTTTGCTTGGAACTTTTCTAACTTATTTGGCATGGTATCATATACTTCAAGTGCAAAGAGGTAACTTGCACTGAGAATGACTAGAGTACTTAGAATAATAGCTATAACTTTTTTTCTCATAATTAAAACCCCATCTCTTCCTATTTGTAGTTAGAGTATGGGGTTTTATATCATCTTTTATTCAATTTATATAGTATTTTTTCTAGTACTATTTTTAGATTACTAGTTCTAGCTAGTCAAATGACCGTCATCATCTTAACCTCTTAATGATTGCTATCCTAATCGATTGCTAGTGCAATCCAGTCACATAATTCACCGTATGTAATACTATCTTGTGGATCTTTGATTGAGTCAATCATTCCAATAGCATAAGCTTTTGAAACTGCTTCTTTGTATCTAGAGCTTACACCACTAAATGTTTGATTAGAAGGTTTAACTTTATAACCTTTTTTGATTTCATAAAGTCTTACTGCACCTGCAAGTGCTTGTTCTTTTGTAATATTACCTTTTGAATCACTAATGTAGATACCTGCTTTTTTAGCTGCTGCATAATCATTTGAAGATGCTTGTTCGGTCAGATTAATACCTTTGCTGTCTTCTGCAATACCTAACATTAACTTAACGTATTGAGATGCTTTAACATAGTCTGTTTGTTCATATACTGTGCCAAGTCCTGTAATATTATACACACTTATTAAGGCATTCATTAAGTAATTCGAATTAGTATTAGTTGGTTCTATTGATCTTAAGTAAAGTGCATTAAGCCCTGTATACATTGTAGAATACACTAAATATTTATTCGTTGCAGTATCTGGTTGATAAGCTTGTGACTCCCAGTTACCTGTTGAATAATTGTATAAATAAGTTGAGTAGTTATTATAGTTATATGATGTTGCTACATCTAACTTCATTTTTACTTTCATTGCAGAATTTAATGTATTAACAATTGTATTTTTAGCGTTTCCTCTAAAACCAATCTTTAATACCTCTCCACTTTGATATTCCTCAGGATAACTTCTTACATAAGTCGCAATATCTGAATAACTCTTTCTTGTGAAGTCAAATTGTACTTTATCTATACCTTGATACTGGTTAATGTAAGACTTTAATGATTGACCTGGAATTTCGTAAGTTGCAATATTTGTAACAACTTGAAGTGTCATACCACGATTTGCAAGGGTACTTAATACTTTAACTGGCATCTTTAATCTTCTTGTGACTGCATCATGTTTATTTTTGTAGTTTTCTAAGGTAACTGTGTAATAGAAGTTATTGCTATCTACAATCTGAGTTGTAATTTTAGCTGCATCTACAATTTCGTATGTCCAGATACCGTTTTTGTAATCTTCTACAATTGGGTCTGGATATTCTATGATGTTTGGATTGTCTCCTCCATCATATTCATCACTAGATGTTCCTGTATAAATTCCTACACGATCTGTGAATTCAGATTCTTTAACAATAGTTCTATCATCAATCTGTATTGTTACAACTGTTTTTACGCGTACATAGTACTTTTTATTTGCTTCAAGACCGGTAAACTTAACTGTTGTTTTATCTAATGCCTCATACCCCTCGCCTGTTGATGCATCTTCTACGGTAAAAGTAAGAGCATCTTGGAATTTAGAATTATCGGCAAACTCTACAACATAGCTATATGTCTTTTCAAGTTTTTCATTTTCTGTATTTTCTTCTGCACCTTCAGTTGCCTCGATATCATTTTGATCTCTCATCCACTCTACAGTAATGTAATCTGAACTTACTGGCTTGAAATCTTGTCCTAGTGCTAAGATTGTTTTATAATCTGCAACACCTAGTCCTCTTGGTACATCTGGTATCCCTAATTCATCTGTTACTTGGTATACAGAGTTACTCCACTCTGAAACTTTATCGCCTTCTTTTTGGCTTGCTTGTAACCATACATAATAACCTGTTTCTGGGAATAAACCTGTAATCTTAATGTGTGCTTTGTCACCATCTGCTACATAATCCTTATCCCCGATTTGATCTGAAATAGTAAATGGCCATTCTGTTGCCTTATTAACATCATCTACTCTTCCATATTTTAATGTGTATTTAAAGTCTTTATTATATGTCCACCATACTGATACAGATGTATCTGTTGTACCATCCGGATTCAGAATTGGCACGGTTGGAATTGGCTCTGGTGAATCAAAATCAGACTCTGTTGTTACAATAACATAGCTTGGATAAGTTTGTGGTAACTTTGTACCATCTTCTAATACTCTATATGCTCTAATTAAAACAAGATATTTGGTATTAGCCTCAAGTCCTGTAACTGTATAGTTTTTCCAGTCCAAACCGTCATGTGAACCTTTACCTGGTGTAATTGTTTGCCATCCTTCTGTTGTATTACTTTCATTATCTACTACCCACTTAGAGATTTTTAATCCTGCTGGAGTCGTTGTTGTGCTTGATTCATTAATTTCTTTTACAACTTGATCATATAAGATTGTTTTTACTTCATATTGTACATCTCTACCTAGAACGATCTCTCGATCCATGTATTTATCATCATAATCTGGATCTTTTTCTTTTGCTTTGCCTCTTACTTCACTTAAAATATCCTTTGTAAGTAAATCATATTTTGTAAATTTATTATCGCCTTCAAATCTAATAACAGGTTTAGCACTACTATCTAGGTAAACTCTGCTATTCCAAAGACCAGCAAAGAATTTCTCTTCTTCAGTTGTATTTGCATAATCTGTAATACTTTTTGCTTTAATTTCATACCATTTTTCTAACCATTCAATTTGAGCACTTTCTTTTGTTACTGTGCTTTCTACTACTTTTAATGGTGGCTTAGCCAATGCAGGTGGTGCATAAATATCACCATTTTTATCTACTGTAATAGTTACAATAGTAGATTGTGATTCTTCAATAATCTCACCATATGCCTTTTTGGCTACGATTTTAATATAGTATGTCTGATTGGTATTTAGGCTCTTTACAACATTATTTTTATCTAAGTATTTATCCAAGATTGTTTTAAAACCTACTACATTTTGTGCTCCCTTTGTCTTAATAAGACCATTTTCATCGCTTTCACTAATGCTTAAGTCTTTAATAACTGGTTCCATATTTGCTGTATTTTTGTCATTTAAAACTTGATTAGATACCCAAATATCATATTTAATATCATAATCAATTACACTATTTCCATTTGCATCTTTTCGTGTTGGTGCATCCCATACAAGTTGAACTTGTAACGGACTTTTATTTTTTACATGAAATGTATTTGGTTCCATTTCTTCAACAGGTACATCATCACCTTTAACAATATACTTATCTTTATTAGCTGTAATTGTATTCTCATCTAAAAGCTTACTAAATGGTTCTGGTACTTGTGGCTTAAGAGGTTTCTCTCTTAAGGCATATGGAATATATAGTTTTTCATTGGTACGAATTGAAGTCCCATCTTTTAAAATAAATTCTACTTGATAGTAACTATTCTTTGTAGGTTCATCATGTTCGTAAGTTCCATCATCACTTGATGAATCTGATGTTTGCTTGATGGTTCCGATTAGAGACTCAGTTGTTTCTCCTTCTCCTCTTCGCCAAATTTTAATCGTTTCAATATTACCATTCATCCATGATCTTAATGTCCATGATAATTTAATACGATTGTTACCAATATTAACTACATCTAGGTTAATACTTTTTGTTGCACTTGTAATTTTAGGTGTTGTTTTATTAACCCCTACATTTTCCCATTTATCAGTTAAGAAACTATTTGTCTCCATTCCTGTTACTAATGCGTAAGCTGAATATCTTTGGCCTGGTAATGTATTTTCTAAAACATATTTAACCTTCGTTACACCATCTTCTGTGAATTTATCTAATTGCTCAGCTTTTAATGAAAGTGTTTTAGACCCTACACCAGTATAGTTATTAAGTCCTATCCCATCTACTTCATCTTTTGTCTTACAATCCATATCAATATAAGTTAATTGATAAATAGCATTTGGTATATATTCCCATACAACTTCAAGTTCACCATCTTTTTCTCTAGCAATAGTATTTAAATCTGTAATAAAGAAACGTACTGGATCACGAGTTGCAGGATCTAACGTTGCTGGAATTGGGTTACCTTGTGCATCATGATGTATATGTCCTGGCTGCACTACCAACTTATATAGACGACCATTTCTAAACGTTGTAGAATTCGCTAAATGGTCTTCAATATTTATTGTTGCTTTACCATTAATTACACTATTATTTACCTCTTCTATTGTTAAAGTTTCAGTATCTACAGTTCCGCCTAGTGAATCCTTTAACACGATATTATAGTGTTGAGTTGCATGTTCACCTTCATAATTTCCATCTGCACGATTATTTCCTGAATTATCTTCAGGCACAAAACTTATCTCCGCTTTAGGATAAATATTACCTTCTGTTCCCGTAAGACCATGACTTACATTAACATAGTCAAGTCCATTAACCGGAATCCTAAGCTGTGTATTAGCCAGCAGCGTTATGTTGTTTAAAAACATAACGACTGCTAATAATAAAGCTATTTTCTTTTTAGTCATTTTGCTCCCCCCTAGAATGATTGTACTTTATAAAGTAACTTAATAACCTCTTCTACTGTCATTTGCTTGCTTGGCATCACTTTATTATCAGTAGGTTCTACAATCTTAAGTTCAACTGCTGCATAAACATAGTTTCTATAAACAGGTTGGAATGCACCTATATTTTGAACACTTTGTCTATTCTTAATTGCAATTGTACTTACAGGGCGGTTATAAAGCTTTTCATAGGCTTGCATTACAATATAAACTGTTTCATCTTGTCTTACATTTTCACCTATTCTCAGTGTTGAAAGTCCTTGGATATTTTTACTCTTAAGATATGTTACATTATCTGTATTCCTTGGTGCCCCTAATACTCTAGCCACTGCTCCATAGAGTTGATCTTTTCTCACTGCTGTTTTAATCATATAACCATCTAAAGTAAAGATATCTGTTAAATGATATTTTGAAATGAAACTTTGATACGGAGCCAAGCTTGGTACTGTATCTAATAATGAAGCTTGCCCTGTAATTACATAAGCCCCTAATTGGTTTGCTTCAATTGAAAAGCCACCTAATGCTGAATATACATCTACACTCATCCAGTTACCAGAATAATAATAACCATCAGCTGCATATGCATCAATTTTTGCTATTAATAAAATTGCTTTTTCAATCTTATTAATACTTACTTTTTTCTTAGTTTTATTATTAAGGATTTTCTTTACCTTCTTAGCTAAATCAGATTCTAACTCTTCCATTTCATCACTTACAATATCGCTTAGTACATCTTCATCAATTTTTCCATTATCAACTTTCTTCTTTAGTTGTTTGATAACATCTTTTCTCGAGTTAGCTGCTAAGTCAGTTAAAGCCTCTTCAATTTCATACTCAATATGGTCTTCTTCTTCTTTTGAATAAACTACTTCCATATCAATTATCATTTTTGGTGATAAGACATTTTGTCCACCAACTGTTCCTGAGATACTGTTTAAAGAGAAACTGATTTGTATGTAATAATCTTCAATCTTGTTATTTGCAATTTGGTCTAATACTTCTTCAATCTCTTCTGTTGATTCTGTAAGTGTATATGGTCTAATACTGGCACTATAATCACCTATTGTGATATTAAGTGTTGTGTTATTCTCTGTAGCTGTCATAAAAGCTTCGGCAGGAATATAGTATGTTGCTTCGCTATCATCTTCTACAACTAAGTTGTATTCATTATTCATAGCTGCCTTGGCATTCATATAATCATTACGATATTTATAAGTTGTATCTTCTTCTACAACCCAGTATTCCCTATTACCAAGTTTCTCTACTTCTTGATCAAACTTTTTAAGGAACTCTTCATATTTCTTTTGTTCTTCTTCATAATCTTCATCATACTCTGTTCTTGTAGCAACTGGATCACAATAAGATGAAGTTGGATAGCTACTTCCATCAGAAATATCTTGAGTCTTATCTTTAATTCTTACTTTAATATCATAGCGAGTATTAGGATTAAGACCTGTAATCTTATACACAAAGTGTGTATAACCTGCTGGTGTTCCTGCATGATCTTTAGTTGATGTAATTAATTTTGTTGGATAATCTAATCTATAATCTGCATCCTTTGTTCCTAATACAGCAATTTCAAATTCAAATTCATCTGGAACTTTAGCTCCATCTGGAATTGGTGCATCAAAGCTAATAACTGTTTCTCTTTTTGCATCATAATCATAGTCTTTTAACTCAACTTTTAGATTTTCTGGCTTACCAACTGGTGCAGTTGTTACTGGCACCATAATCCATCCAGAATTTACTTTTACTCCATTAATAATGGCAACTGTTCTTACATAGTAATAGTAAATTTGATTTGGTTTTAAAGAATCATCAAATAATGTAAGCGTTGTATCTAAATCATCCGAGTTATTTGCAATCTGAGCTGGTTCAAGTGCTTTCCAAGCATTTGTCTCACTTGTATAAACCATCATATAATCTGTGCTATTATAATTGCTACTATTTGGGTCAAACGAACTAAAACCTACCCATTTATTATTGGCAGCTATTAGTTCTTCAATAGTTAACCCTTTTTGACTATCTGATAAATTTTTATCTGCTCTAATTACTTCATAGTATGTTTTTTGAACATCACTATCTTTTTCAAAGTCAGCAACTTTCCATTGTAACTTTACAGAGTTCTTTGTTAAGCTATCCTCTACAATTGTGAGGTCTCTTGGTGCAGTTGGTTTCTTGTCCTCTGGTCTTGGTGGTACTAAATCTGCTGCTGTAGTAAATGTAAAAATCTTAGAAAGTAAAGAATATCTTGGATCCTCTTTGCCTTCACTATCTTTAGGTAAAAGTTTTGTACGTGCTTGTAAATAGTAAACTTGATTACTATCTAGTCCTTTAAATTTAATATTACCTCTACCTTCACCTTTAAGTTCAGATATTTTTACTTTAACAGCAATAACTTCTCCAGCTCTTAATCGCTCTGCCATTGCTGAAGTAATATTAAATTCTTCACCTAATTTAACATCTATTGGTGTAATATCCTCCACATTTGATTCTGTAAGTGCTTCATCTTTTTGATATAAATAAAGAATATATTCCCCACTGTACTTTTCATCTTTATCATTAGATAACTTTAAGCCTGCTGGTTGGAGCATTTTCTTTACATAGCTTTCAATACTTACATAATCAAACTCTATCTTTTCAGTGATAGCACTATTATTTACAGTTACATCTTGGCTGGTAATACCAACTGGTACTGGTACAATTTCATTAACTAAATCTAATGAAATTGACTCTAGGTTTGATTCTGAACTATATGTAAAACTTTTATCAGAATCCTTCGGTACATAAACTGTTCTTAATGATAAATAATATACCCCTGGAATTGGTTTAGCAGATAATGTATCTCCTACTGAAAATCCTTCTAAATAATTACCTGATGTAGCATAATTATAGTTATCAGGAAAAGTAATTTGTTCCCATTTATTCCAAGATGGACTCAAATTCATTAAAGAAATATTTTCCATTGAAAATTCACCTTTGGCCATATTATATCTATTATACTTGGCCTCTGTTTCATCCTCTTCATCTAATTGTCCCGCTGTTCCCAATAATGGACCATTTTCCCCTGCTCTAGCCACTTCAACAATTACTTTATCCTCATCACTATTATCTTTACTTACTTTAAATATTTTTGAATATGCTGCATAACCTTCTGTTCCTGCTAAATTTGGTGTAGTAATAGGATCTTTATCATTCTTATTTTCTCTAAGTAATAGCTCATAATATAAATCTCCATGAGTTAATAGGGATTCTAAATTATCAGGTGCTGACCATTTTAAATCAAAACCTATGGCTAATGGATAATTTGCATTACTCTCCGTTTTATAATTAGGTACAGCATAAATATTTTCAATCGTCTTGATGCTACTTACACTAGGTTGTATTACAAACCCTTTTGGATCATACTTAATAACCTGTGATACATAAATCTGGTTATCAATCTTTACTTCTATTTTATAGTAGTTGACACTTGAGTTCTCTACTATCGCAGTAATTTCCTTATTATTCGTTTTACTTGGGTCATATTCATAAATAACCTTTTCCTTAAATTCACTGCCAGCTGACCATTCACTACTTGAAATAATATAAGTTGCTTTTGAATTAATATTATATGGCTCAATAATAAATTTAACTTGGTTACTATTTGCTTTGCTTATTGTATATTTTAAATATGTATGCCCCTTGTTTTCTGGGGTATATTGATTTGCATCATTTTCTAATGAAAATGTTCCAATAACTACCATACTTGGTGTCAATGTCTCCCATGTGACAACATGTTCACTAGAAATTTCCTCTTTTGTTAAGTAAACATTAATTTGCTTTCCATCTTCACTCTTTTTAACCTTCTTACCAGTCTGCTCTTCACCATCAATGTAAACTTCAATGTCTTTATTCTCTATAGGTACAAAACGTAAGCTAACACTTCCATCACCAGTGACATAATCATTACTATTGCTGTATTGTGGTGCCAATCTGATAGAAACTTTTTTTAATTTTGTTGTAGGCGTTGTGTCAGTCATTTCTTCAAATTTATCACCATTTAAATATTTAAGATTATCAAGTGCAATCTTAATACCTGGTTTAGAACCTGGTGTAATGCTATTAATATCATCAATCAAATCTGTAGATTTAAGTGTATCATCTGTTAAATGAACTGGTGTAATCGTAAAATTCTTAGGTCCATTAAAAAACTGCTTTGTAACTGCATCTTCAACTTTTCTATTATTGTCCTTTTCTTCATCTATCTCATTATCATATTTGATTTTTTGTAAAGTAAATTCATTGATATACCCTTTTTCAATACCTGTTGTATAGACTTGAATCTGAGGTACATCTTTTGTCATATCTACTTTCACTCTAAGAGTAAGGTTTTTTTGATTAATTGTTATGTTATTAATAACAATGCTATAATCCTTATTTTCTCTAGCACTTGTTCCAATATTAAATTGTTTTTCAAACGTTAAAGCACTAGATGTTGTTTTATTAATCCACTTATCTGTTTTGAATTCTCTTTCTGTAATCGTAATTTTTTCATTACCTACTCTACCTTTTAAGTCAATTGTATCGCCCATATACTTAAAAAGCATTTCCACCTTTTTAGTGTCATTTCCGTCTTGTATGTAATAATTAAGTACATAGTTACCTGTTGCACTCATTTCCCATTTCGCTAATGCTGTCTCATCTTCACCTGTCACACGGTTACTTTCTTCTAAACCTGGATTTCCTTCAACTAAAATCTTCTGAAGGACTTCGAAACCATACAATGTATCTGCCGCCTTTAATGAAAAAGGTGATACATTTTGTAATGTTGAAAAAAACATTACAACGGCTAGCAATTTAGCTACTTGTCTTTTAATATCCACTATAATTCCCCTCTCTTATATCATTTGCATATCTATATTATTTTCAAATACAGCTTTTATATTTAATATGCCTTATCATTTTTATCGGATATTTTGGCACTTTTCATAAGTATTTCATCGTTTTTATTTCCTATAAATCAAAAAAAGAAGACCTGTTTTTTCTACAACAACATCATAACGTTCCATCTCTTTCAATAACTCTTTCTAACTCTATTCTCCTATCTTCTTTTTTTATAGATACGATTTTTATATGTGCATCATAGTCTACTATGACACCTATGAACTCCGCTATAAATCTTAATATGCTCTGTACTAGCAACTGCCTGTATATACATACAACATAAACTTAGTGCAATCATAACTATTCTTTTAATCGCTCTCATCTATTGCCTCTTCAAATTAACTCAAATTTTCTAACTATTTCATTGTATTGTTTTGATTTACTCAAATCGCCCAAAAACTATAAATATGATTAAGCCCACTTACTACTTTATTCAAGAGTTTCAAATAAGCACATAACATAAAAGAGATGAAGAAATAACCCTTAGATTATTTCTTCATCTCTTTTAATAAGTACTCATATTATTTTACACTATTTAATGCTGCTACTGCATCCCAACCATTTAACACATTTGATACTGTCCATTTACTTGCTTCTTGGGCAGTTAATTGTGTTCTTTCTTTATTAACACCTTTACCTGTGTTTTGATATTCTGCGAAACGTGCATCTTCTGCTTTGAAGCCACTCATATCTGTCCAACCTACTGGATTAATGTGTTCTCCTAATTCACAGTTCATAAAGACTACACTTGCAATCGCATTAACATCTCCACTTGGATGCCATGGTCTTCCAAGGTATACAGTTCCTACTGGTGCATCACTTGTTAATGTACAGTTTTTAAATAAATAACCATATGTATCTTTAATTTGTGTACTAGCAGCTGTTACATAACCGTTATTAGTATCTGAACCTTTTGTTAAAGAGTGAATTTGGCATCCTTCAAATACAGCTTGTGCTTCACCAAAGATAAAGTCTACATCACCTTCAATATAACAGTTTTTGAAGTATTGTGAGCCATCATTTGTATAGAGTGTATCTTGATTTCCAATAAAACGGCAATCTTCAAAAGCAACTCGTTCACCTGATACATATAAAGCTACAGCTTGTTTATCCTTTGCATCTGTACTTGCTTCATCAAAGGCATTTTCAAAGGTAATATTTTTTACTACAATATCACTACCTTTAATAAAGGTACTTGCACTACCAGATGTTCCAAAAGTACCGCCTGCTGCTTTTTCTCTACCAGAGTAGTTATCAAAAGTTAAAACAGTTGAAGCTGCATCTTCACCAATAAGATTAATGTTAGATAAGTTCTTATCGATTGTAACGACTTCTTTATAAGTACCTGATTTGATATAAATATTAACTGGTACCTTACTTCCAACTGGTGCATTGCTAATAGCTTCACTTACTGTTGTAAAATCGCCTTTACCTTTTTGATCAACAACAAGTTTGATACTATCTACTTCATCTAGTATATTTTGTTCTAACATTTCATAGGCACCTTCTTTTAATGTTTTACCTGCTACATCTACAGAGGCTGTTCCGGTTACTTCTGCACGTACTTTATTTGGATAATAGCCTACAGTATTATAGATTTCTAATAATTTTTCTGGCCATACACCTGACCAAGAATAGCCTGTTCTTCTTTCTTCTGAAATCTCAGCAATATCATAGTAAACTTTACTATCGCGATCTGAGAAGAATGGTTTGCTTGTTCCTAACTCATAGAATCTGTACCATAAGTTAGCACCTTGTTTTTCTACAAAATAACCATTAGCTGCATCCTTTACATCAAAGCTTAGGTTTTCTACTTTGACTTCTTCAAACCAGTTCATAGCGCCTTCAATAGCTGCTTTGATTGCTGGAGTTTGTTCTTCTTGAGCCATTAAGAATTTAACAACACCTACTGATTCTTGAGCACTAATAGATGGTAATTCATAAGCTCTAGCCATAGTTGGCTCATAAGTTAATTGATTATGTTGTGCACACCAAGCTGTTAATTTACCATTTACTTTGATTTGTGCATTTAAAATATAATCAATACCTTTTGCAATACTTGCACTTGCACGTTGTCTATAAGTTTCTGGGATTAAATCCTCTGTAAATGGATAGTTACTATTTTTTACATCCTCTAATAAAATCATTGTATTAACCATTGCATTATCATTAAAGGTTGCATCATCTGAATAGTTACCACGCTCAGGATATACTTGTGCAAATCCACCTTTTTCTCCTTGTAATTTAAAGAGGAAATCAATACCCTTTAAGATACTTTCTTTATACTTCTCATCTTTTGTTACTTGGTAAACTTGTGCTAAGTGACGAATATGTGAGTAGGTTGCATCATTATCAATAGTTCCTAAATCTACACCATCTGCACTAATCCAGCCTGTTGATCCACTTTTCTTTTCAACGCCATCCCATGCACGTGTGTTATGTACAGAAATTTCTTTACTCCATCCACCATGTTCCATTTGCCAAGAAACATAATGATCTGCTTTTGTAATAGCAGCTTGTAAATCACCAATACTTTCTACTTCTTCTACTGGTGCAAATTCAGTGCCATCTAAAGTTTCATTGATTTCATAAATTAAAACAGTTTGTCCTTTTTCATTGACTGTTTGTGCTGCACGTTTTACTGTGATTTTGTCTGTAAATTCTCCATTTAAACTATACCAATCACTACCAGCTGCTGTTAATTTTAAGTCTGAGAAATTAAATTTCTCAATAAAGCTATCTAGAGTTACAATAACCATTTGCTCACCATAAGCATCTACAGATTCAATAGCTACTGTTTCTCCTTGTGCTTGTGGACGCGTCGTTACTTTACTTGCATCTTTAGCAATAGCACCTTTTTTAACTAAGATATTTTTATTGACACTACCTAAAAGTTCATCTACTGAAACTGGACTAAATCCACTAGGTAAAAAGCTTACAGTCTCAGCTGCTTTAGCTAAGTCTTGTGTCATAATTCGCATACTATCAATGTTTGGACCACCTTTTTCTCCTACACCTGTGGCACGAATAATATTTTTACCTTTTTGAAGAACCACTGTAGTACTTGAAGTCTGCCATTTTGTCCAATCTCCTGTAGAATTAAATGGTACACTTTCACTAACAACATTACCATTTACAGAAACTGAAACTGGTCTTTCATCATTTGCACCATGTGCATAAGTGAATTGAAGCACATAGCTTGTTTCATAAGGAATATCTACTTCCCATTCAATATAACCGCCTGCTTGATTTGGCTTATAATCAATAAAACCTGTTCCTGTAAATCCGTTATGTTGATTATCTACAATAACATCTTTAGAATCTTTCATATCCTCTGCTTCAACAAGCATTTCAAAGCTTGGATACACCATAAGGCTATCTGTATTAACGCCACCTTTTTCGCCTACTCCAATGGCTTTAATTTTATTTTCACCTTTATTTAAAGTTACTGTAGTTTGTACATTAGACCATTTAGCAAAATCTCCTGTAGAAGGGAATTCTAAACGTTCTACTACTTTTTGACCATTCACATCAATTTGTGCTGGTCTTGAATCATCAGAACCATGTGCATATCTAAAATCAAGAACATATTCTCCTGCTTCATCTACATTAACTGTCCATTCAATAAAACCGCCAGCTTGATTTGGACTGTAATCTGCAAAACCTGTTCCTGTAAAGCCAACATGTTTATCATCTACTTTAATACCTTCATGTACAGCATCTTCTGCTTCATATAAGCTTTTATTACCACTACCTGTTGTAGTAGCTTCATTTTTTGTTTCCTCTTTTACTGGTTCTTTGGCTTCTTCTTTTGAATCTGATGCTGTAGGTTGTTTCACTTTATCTGTTTCATTATTAGTCATTTCACCTTCGTAGATGATGACATTATCTAAATAAAATGGACCTACACTTGTCCCAGCTGAAAAAGCTTCGATTTTATTAATATCCGTTACAGTCTCATTAAATGGAATTTTTTCACCCACTAATTTGCCATCTATGTACACATTTGAAACTTGTTCTTTTACATGAGCCACTACCTTAATGTTATACCATTCATCTGCTACTGGCTCTAATAAGCTTACATACTCTTTATTAGGCTTGCGATAAGAAAGTGCACCTGACTTCACTTCTATAATGGCAACTTCTTTTCCATCGCTTGAATATAATTTAATTGGTGTTGTACCACCAACTACTTTACCAGATGCTTTAAAATCAACAGAAGCTGTAATGGTACCTGTTTGTTTATCAAATGTTTTTTCTAATTTGAAAGCATCATCTGCTTCGTCTTTAAAATAAACCATACCATCAGTACCTTCAGTAATCCATTCTACACTACCTTGAATACCATTCTTCTCTTTACCTTCACTGCTTGTAACGGTATATCCTTTTTCTTCTAATGTTTTTGCTGTATCATTAAATTTTTCCATTAATAATACTTCACCAGATGCTGCAAAAGTAACTGTATTACCTGCTAATAATGTTAATGCTATTAATGAGCTGATCATTTTTCTTTGTTTTAATCCCATAATCTTTCTCCTTATCTCATGATAATAACTAAATAATCTTTTTTACTTTCGCTATACTTATTACTTTTTGTACACATAATCTTAAATACTATTTGATTTAAGGTAATATTATAAACAAGTTTTTCTTATATATAAAATATTTTTTGTACATTTACTATAATAATATTGATTGTAATATTTGTAAATATTCTAATCAATTCTTGTATTATTTTTTATCATATTTTCAATTTCTTAACTATATATGATATATTTTACCTAACTCATTTTAAGATATTGAAAAAAGGGCTGTCGCACTAGGTAAACTAAGTGCACAACCCTTTCTTAATAAAATCCAATATACCTGTGAAGATTGCAGTAACTGTGACTTTAATTTAACTTAATCTGTACACACTTTAGAACCTTCTTAAATGCAGTTGCTATTGGAATATCCTTTAATTTGCTTTCATCATAATAAACGATTTCATCCTCATTTATTTCTGCTCGATTCATACATTCTATCAATGACTTACTCCACTTAACAGTAATTGGTGTCATTCTCCATTTTTTATGAGTAAAGATATGATTTACACTATCAAACTCTATGAAGTCTAATTGTTCAAATCCTGCCTCTTGCCATTTCTTTTCTGGTATAAGTGGTACGCCCCATAAATTAGCTAGAAGCCCATCTTCTGGTCTTTTTATCATTCCAATCTTATGGTCTTTCTCTATCATAAGCGCATAGTATTTTTCTTCTACTTTTTTTAATTTCTTTTCTTTAACTGGATAATCATTCACTGTTCCTGTTTGGTATGCCTGACACAGGCTTTTTACTGGACATTCCTCGCACTTAGGATTTTGAGGCGTGCAAATGAGTGCCCCCAGTTCCATGAGCCCTTGATTAAAACGATTTGGATCATCTGGCATATTGTCCATAACTTTAGCTTCAAAAATCTTACGATTCTTGGCAACACCAATGTCGTCTGAAAGACAATACCATCTAGACATGACACGCATGACATTACCGTCTACTGCTGGAAGTGGCAGATGAAACGCAATACTACAAATAGCACCTAAAGTGTATGGACCTACTCCTGGAATCTCACTGACTAATTTAGGGTCTCTTGGAAATTCGCCTTGCCATCTTTCTGCAATAACCTTTGCCCCTTTCCAAAGATTCTCTCCACGTCTATAGTAGCCTAGTCCTTGCCAATATTGATGAACATCCTCAAGGGTTGCCTCTGCCAAATCCATCACTGTTGGGAAGCGTTCCATAAAACGAATATAATATGGAATAACCGTAGCTACTTGTGTTTGTTGTAGCATGACTTCTGATACCCAAATGCAATATGGATTAGAAGTTTTTCGCCATGGCATTTCTCTTTTATTTTCTTCAAACCAGTCTATTAATAATGTCGCAAAATTTGTGTTCATGTTCTAGTTTTATATCCTCTCTTATGTTGTTTATATCGCTTTTTACTCTATATATCTTTTGTTTTATTTATACACTTCTTGGATTCTCACCAAAATATGTCCTTGACTACTTGACTTCAAAATATGTATTTAGCCAATAGCGTAATGACTATATACTCTTACTCCCAAAAAAACAGTATATACATGTCAAGCACAGTTGGTGATGATGAACCCTTTTATAGTTATCTATAATTTGTAACTGCATCTAGTTTTCTCTAGCCTATTTCCTATTCTACAATATTTTTATACTTTCTACTAACTTCTATACTCGTTACCTGTACCCAGACAGCTTTTTTAAATGGATATTTCTGTATTCAAAATCATTATGTATCCCTTAACTTTCCATTTATCTAAATCTACAATCATTCACTTATATGACTTTATACCTAATATAATCTTTTCGCCATACTTGCTTGCCACTATTAATCCTATAAATATTAAGAAAATCTGTGACTGCCAAAACTTTTTATGTAGTTCCAGCATCAAGACTTCCATAGGACTATTTGCCTTTTGATCTACTTGATACCCACAATAGCCTCCCAAAACTTTCTTAAAGATAAAATAATTATGGTACGAATCTCCTACTTTAAACTCATGATACTCGTCCTTATTTATGAGCTTTCTCAGCTTTAATTTTCCTGACTGGGAACAAAGTTCCATATAATATGTGATACAAGTTGTCTCTTTAATATTTTCTCTCTGATTTATTTCTAAACCTGTAATCATCATGGTTTCTTCACCCACATATTGATACTCTGCCTTAATTAATTCCTGTATTGACCCATATTTTAAAATGCCCCTAAATACTGCTTCTTCTCTAAAATTTGCTATAAGATATAAAATAATAACAAGCAATAATGCTCCTCTTGAAAATATTTTTTCTCTACTCTCTCTAGATTTTTCCCGTAAATCTGTCATCATAGTTCCCCCCTATGATATGTAAAATGTTATTTAAACTTTTCCATGCTTAATACGACAGCTCCACTTTATATTAGACTTATTCATACGCTATTTGCTTCAAATTATAAGAAGGCATAATATAAATATAGTTCTTAAATGCTTTCTCTATAGCATTTATAATCTTATTTCAAATTTTCTTTATTACAAGTTTATTATATCAAAAAAGAGATGATTTCGTAGCTTAGACTACTTAATCATCTCTTTTTATCTCTATTCGCTTTTAATCGACTATTTCCTAGGAAAAATACCCTATTTAAACTTTATAAATTATGTAGCACACTTACAATACTCAAGTCATCTCGTTCTTTTAAATCTACCTTATAGTACTTCTCTAGCTCTATATTATCTTTTTTTACCACCCTTACAACTGGTCTTTCTAAGTCATCGCTATGGTTGTTCTCCACAATACCAATGGTTTGGTCACTTAGTAAGACAGCTGTTCCTAATGGATAGAAGTTTAATAAGCTTTCTAGTGTTCTTTCCACTTTTTCATTGAGCTTCTCTTTTCTTAATAAAATGACTGCTTCGTTTAATGGTAATCCATGTCTATAACATCTTTCAGAAGTAATGGCTACGAAAACATCACATGCTGCCACAATTTTTGCACCGATATGCAAATCTTCTCCTCGTCCTAGTGGATAACCACTTCCATCTTCTCTTTCATGATGACATAAAACAATAAGTTTTGCTAATATATCTATACTCTCATCATCTTTAATCATTTTGTAACCTAACTCTGTATGGTTTTGAACAATCTTACGTTCCATTTCTGAAAGCTTTCCATTTTTATTTAAGATTTCTTTAGGTACAAAAATCATTCCTATATCATGTAATAAACTCCCAATAACAATCTCCTTAGTTTGGTTCACAGGAATCTGTAGTTTCTTACACATCATATACACAAGGATTGTTACTTCTATGCAGTGTTCATAAGTATCATAAGCATTGGTTCTTACATTAATCAAATCGTAGACTGTTTCTTTAGAGACTAATGTTTCTACAATACTGTCTGCAATTTTGTAAATGGGTGCTAATTTAACCTTTTTACTTGATAGGATTTTATTAAACTCATTTCTAAAATCTTCAATAAGTTGTTGTTTTTGCTCTGGTTCAATGATGAACTTTGGCTCAATACCTTCAGACATTTTGTCTTCAATATAAATATACTCTATGTTATACTGCAATAATTTCTCAGTAAAAGATAATCTAAATCTGGTTCCCCTATTAAGTAAAACAACACCATTTTCACGTATAATATTTTCACCAATAATTTCATTTCCCTTTAAATCTCTAACGCTCACTATGCGCATATTATACTCTCCAATCTATATATCTATTCAATGATAAAATCATCTTATAGGCGCTTCATACTCCTTATATTTTACCTAAATTCCATGGTGAAAAAACTAATCTTTTCGGGGTATTGCAAATTTTTATACAATAATTTACAGCTATTTTTTAAGTTTGATATTTATCTAAACATAGGTGTATCTATATAATTTTACAATACTTTCTCTTATAAAGAAAAAACTGCAAGCTGGGGCAGTCTTCCAGCTTGCAGTTTTTTATTTATAAATATCAATTCATATTTAAACTTATTTTCTTAAGTTAATACGAGCAATTGCCTTTCTAAGAGCGATTTCGGCACGAAGGTGATCGATGTTTGCTTCTTTTGAAGCAAGACGTTTCTCAGCACGTTCTTTAGCTCTTTGTGCTCTTTCTAAGTCGATTTCATCAGCTAACTCTGAAGCATCTGTAAGAACAGTGATTCTATCCTTTGTGATTTCAGCAAAGCCACCTAATGCAGTCGCTTTTTTCTTTTGCCCACCTTGAGTATAAGTTAAGTCTTTGTACCCTAAAAGTGTAACTGTTGGCTCATGATCGTATAGCACACACATTTCACCTTCTGTAGTATGAAGAATGACTGATTCTACTTCTTCATCTAAGATAGTTCTCATTGGTGTGATGATTTGAAGTTTCATTGTATTTGCCATAGTGCGTTCCCCCTAATTATAGAGTTTTAGCTTTTTCAATGGCATCTTCAATTGTACCAACCATGTAGAAAGCATTTTCTGGTAACTCATCATGTTTACCTTCAAGGATTTCTTTGAAACTACGTACAGTTTCTTTAACTGGTACATATTGACCTTGGATACCTGTAAATACCTCACCAACGAAGAATGGTTGAGAAAGGAATTTTTGGATTTTACGAGCACGGCTTACTGTTAATTTATCTTCTTCAGAAAGCTCATCCATACCTAAGATAGCGATGATATCTTGAAGCTCTTTGTAACGTTGTAAGATAGCTTGTACGCCACGTGCTACTTCATAGTGTTCTGTTCCTACTACTTGTGGATCAAGTACACGTGATGTAGATTCAAGTGGATCTACCGCTGGGTAAATACCTTGTTCTACGATTGCACGAGAAAGAACTGTTGTTGCATCTAAGTGAGCGAATGTTGTCGCTGGAGCAGGGTCAGTTAAGTCATCGGCAGGTACGTATACAGCTTGAACTGATGTAATAGAACCTTTTTTAGTTGATGTGATACGTTCTTGTAATGTACCCATCTCTGTTGCAAGTGTTGGTTGGTAACCTACGGCAGAAGGTGTACGACCTAATAACGCAGAAACCTCAGAACCTGCTTGTGTGAAACGGAAGATGTTATCTACGAATAGAAGAACGTCTTGTCCTGATTCATCACGGAAGTATTCAGCCATTGTAAGACCTGTTAAGGCAACACGCATACGCGCACCTGGTGGCTCATTCATTTGACCGAACACCATTGTTGTTTTAGAAATAACGCCTGAATCTGTCATTTCGTGGTAAAGGTCATTACCTTCACGTGTACGCTCACCTACACCAGCGAATACAGAGAAACCACCGTGCTCTGTAGCGATGTTACGGATAAGCTCTTGGATAAGAACTGTTTTACCTACACCGGCACCACCGAATAAACCGATTTTACCACCTTTAAGGTATGGACAGATAAGGTCAACTACTTTAATCCCTGTTTCAAGGATTTCAGCAGCTGTTGCTTGATCTTCGAATGTTGGTGCTTTTCTATGGATTGGCCATTTTGTAACCTGTGGTTCTGGCTTACCATCTACTGCGTTACCTGTAACGTTGAAGATACGTCCAAGTGTTTCTGTTCCTACTGGTACAGAGATTGCTGCTCCAGTGTCTACTGCTTCCATGCCACGAACTAAACCTTCTGTCGCTGACATAGCGATACAACGAACAACGTCATCTCCAAGATGTTGTGCAACTTCTGCTACAAGAGTAGTTCCATCTTGTCTTTTGATTTCAATCGCGTTGTAAACTGCTGGCATGTGGTCTGCACCGAACTTAACGTCAAGTACTGGACCGATGATTTGAACAATATGTCCTACATTTTGTGCCATTTTTGTTCACTCCTTTATTACTTATTTGAGTGCTCCTACCCCTGCAACGATTTCTGTTAATTCTTGAGTAATTGCTGCTTGTCTAGCACGGTTGTATTGAATGCTAAGCTTATCTTGAATTTCTTGCGCATTTTCTGTCGCAGAATCCATCGCTGTCATTCTTGCACCGTTTTCACTAGCAGCTGCCTCACAGAGTGCACCGTAGATTACGTCCGCTACGTATCTTGGAATGACATATCCAAGTACTGCCTCTGGAGATGGCTCATAAACTAAAAGGTCGCTTGGTTCGTTAGACTCGTTTTTAGTTGTTTCTATATTTTCAATATCTAATGGTAAAAGACGAACCATTTGAGGCTCTTGTTGAATAGTAGATTTAAATGCTGTGTAAGATAAATATACTTCTCCAATTTCACCTTTTAAGAATTTGTCTGTTACGTAATTTGCTATTTCTTTTGCATCCGCATATGTTGGAGCTTCTGAAATATCTGTTACTACTTTTGATACATCGTATCCTCTACTTTTAAACTGATCCACGCCTTTTTTACCAACTACGATTAAGTGGCTTTTTTCTTTATCTTCGATTTTGCTCATTGTCAGTTTACAAATGTTTGAGTTGTAACCTCCACAAAGACCTTTATCTCCTGATAAAGTAATGTAAGCTTTTACGTCGCAGCCGTTAGCTTTTAGGAAAGGAGAGCCTTGCCCTTTAGCGTTTGCGCCAATAGATTGCATAGTAGAGAGAATCTTATTGAAGAAGGGTCTTGTTCTAAGTGCTGCTTCTTTACTTTTGTTAAGTTTAGAAGTCGCAACAAGATTCATAGCACTAGTGATTTTCTTAGTACTATCGATGCTTCGGATTCGCCCTTTAATATCTTGTAAAGACGCCATCTCTCTTCACCCCTTTTCTATTAAGCTCTAAAGCCTTGTTTGAATTCAGTAACGATATCATTTAATTTTGCATCTAATTCTTTTGTTAAACCAGAAGGTAATTTGATTTCATCGTATACTTCTGGGTATTTAGAATCTACGAATTCGAATAATTCACTTTGGAATCTAGCTACATCGCCAAGTTCTACGTCCATAAGGAATTTTCTAGTTGCAGCATAAAGGATAACTACTTGGTGTGCAACATCAAGTGGAGAGTATTGTGGTTGTTTAAGAACTTCTGTAATACGTTCCCCTTGTGTTAATGCGTTCTTAGTTGCTGGGTCTAAGTCAGAACCGAATTGAGCGAACGCTGCAAGTGATCTATATTGAGCAAGTTCTGTACGAATAGGACCTGCTACTTGTTTCATAGCCTTGATTTGAGCTGAACCACCAACACGTGATACTGAAAGACCTGGGTTTACCGCAGGACGTACACCTGAGTTGAATAATTCTGTTTCAAGGAAGATTTGTCCATCTGTGATAGAAATTACGTTTGTTGGGATATAAGCTGAGATATCCCCTGCTTGAGTTTCGATGATTGGAAGTGCAGTGATTGAACCGCCACCTAATTCATCGCTTAATCTTGCAGCTCTTTCAAGAAGACGTGAGTGTAAGTAGAATACGTCCCCTGGGTAAGCTTCACGACCTGGTGGTCTGTGAAGAAGTAATGACATTGTACGATAAGCTACCGCATGTTTTGATAAATCATCATATACGATAAGTACGTCTTTACCTTGTTCCATCCACTCTTCACCGATTGTTACACCTGAGTATGGTGCAAGGAATTGAAGTGGAGCAGCTTCAGAAGCTGTAGCAACTACGATTGTTGTGTAGCTCATAGCATCAGCTTTTTCTAAGCTGTTTACGAGTTGTGCAATTGTAGATGCTTTTTGTCCGATTGCTACGTAGATACATAAACAATCTTTACCTTTTTGGTTGATAATTGTATCGATTGCGATAGCAGTTTTACCTGTTTGTCTATCTCCGATGATAAGCTCACGTTGTCCACGTCCGATTGGTACCATGGCATCGATTGCTTTAAGACCTGTTTGAAGTGGTGTGTCTACAGATTTTCTATCGATAACCCCTGACGCAACTCTTTCTACTGGTCTAAATTTATCTGTGCTGATTGGTCCTTTTCCATCGATAGGTTGACCTAAAGCGTTAACTACACGTCCCATAAGAGCGTCACCTACTGGTACCTCTACTACACGACCTGTTGATTTAACAGTGTCACCTTCTTTGATGTTTTCTTCAGAACCGAAAAGAACAACCCCGATGTTGTCTTCTTCTAAGTTTTGAACCATTCCATAAACTTCACCTGGGAACTCAAGAAGCTCACCTGACATAGCTTTTTCTAAGCCGTGTACACGTGCGATACCGTCACCTACAGTGATTACAGTACCTACTGCTTCTGCTTCAAGGTGTGATTTATAGTTTTTAATCTGGTCTTTAATAATACTGCTGATTTCTTCTGGTCTCAGATTCATAAACTGAATGCACCCCTTCCTATGCAAGTTTAAGTTTCGATAATTGTTTCTTTAAAGTTTGTAATTCGCCTTTATAACTAGCGTCAACAACTTTATCTCCAACTCGAACGATTAATCCTGCTATTATGCTTGAATCTACGATTGTTTCAAGCTCGATTTTGCTTTTTGTACTTGTTTCAAGTTTTTCTTGAAGAGCTTTAAGCTGCTCTTCTTTAAGTGGAATAGCTGATGTAACAACAGCTTTAATAATTCCAGATTCAGCTTTAACCATATCAAGGAAAGCTTCAAGTACGTTTAAAATTTCAGATTGTCTACCTTTGTTTACAAGTAATACAAGTAAACCTACAATAGGTGAACTTACTTTATCTGTAAATACATTTTCAACAATGTTAATTTTATTTTCTCTTGTCACCTTATGATCTTGTAAGACTGCCATAAAGTCTGGTTCATCATGAAGGGCTTTCACGATTACTTTTACTTCTTCTTCATATTTTGCCATTGCACCTTCTGAAGCAGCCAAGTCAAATAGGGCAGTAGCATATCTTTTTACAACTAGCTTAGCCACTGTACATCCCCCATCTCTTTGATAACTTCATCGATAATTTCGTTTTGTTTCGCTTCATCGATTGAAAGTGCTACGAACTTACTAGCCATAAGTGTAGACACATCGATCATTTGAGTTTTCATTTCATCTTTAACTTTTTCTTGTTCAAGACGAATATCTGCCTCAGCTTTAGCTTTAATTGCTTCAGCCTCTTGTTTAGCTGCTGCAATGATTTGCTCTTCTCTAGCTACTGCTTTCGCTCTAGCTTCTTTAAGAATCGCTGATGCTTCCTCATCGATTTTTGTAATTTTTTCTTCATAAGTTGCTTTTAACTCGATTGCGTCAGCTTTAGCAGCTTTTGCATCATCAATGTTTTTAGCAATACCTTGTTTTCTCTTTTCAAGCATTTCTGTAACAGGTTTGTGAAGAATGTAGTATAAAAGGATAACGATTAAGAATGTGTTAAATAACTGCATTCCTAAGTCCCATAATAATTGAGCATCGAATCCAATAATTCTTCCTGGTAACTCGGCAGAAAGCATTGTAATTAATGATGTATTCAAAGGGAAGCTCCCTCCTTTCCTGGTCTATATCACTCTTTATTTAGTCGCTAAATCTTATAAAGATTGGTATTTTGTGATAAGTGGGTTAGCGAATAAAAGAATAATAGCTACGATAAGACCATAGATACCTGTTGTTTCAGCTACAGCAGCCCCTAATAACATTGTACTCATGATTGTACCTTGAGCTTCTGGTTGACGACCTACAGCTTCAGCACCTTTACCAGCTGCGTAACCTTGTCCAATACCAGGCCCGATACCAGCGATCATTGCAAGACCTGCACCAATTGCTGAACATGCTAAGATTAAAGCGTTTCCATCGATTTGTTGATTTTCCATATTGAAATCCTCCTTAAAATGCAGTACTTTGACTGCTCATTTTAGTTAAATTTAAATTTGTTTAAACCTTGATATGATAAATTTAAAATGCCGTTTTATATTTAGCGCATCTAGATCTAATTATTCAAGTTTTACTTTATGTGATTTACTACAGATATCTGCCAAATACATCTACGAAGAGAAGTAATAAAGCAATGATAAGTGCATAAATACCTGTTGTTTGAGCAACAGCTTGACCAAGTAACATCGTTCTTAAAATAGCAGATTGAAGTTTTGGTCTTTTACCAACTGATTCTGCTGCTTTACCAGCTGCATAACCTTGTCCGATTCCTGGTCCAATACCAGCAATCATTGCAATACCAGCACCAAGCGCTGAACATGCAAGAATAATTCCTGCTCCCGCTTTTGTTACAAGCGGATTAGCAAAGAGCATAATAATAGCAATAACTAAAGAGAAAATCCCTGAAGTTTCTGCTACAGCTGCTCCAAGTAACATGACTACCATTGCTGGTTTTGACCCTTCTTCTGGGTTTTTACCTGCAACTTCTGCTGCTTTACCAGCTGCGTAGCCTTGCCCGATCCCTGGTCCAATACCACCGATCATAGCAAAACCTGCACCAATTGCTGAAAATGCTAGGATAAGTGCTTTAGGATCAACATTTTGCATCCATCCGAACAAAAAGTCCATAAATGTCATATCTCTTCACCTCACTCCTATTAATCCATGGCATTTGATACAAAGGTCATACTAAGCATTACGAAAATGAATGCTTGAAGTGCTCCTGCGAACACATCAAAGTAAACATGAAGTGCTGCTGGAATACCTAAGAAAATAACAATTTTAGGGAACATAGCATAAACAAGTCCCATAATAATTGTTCCACCTAAAATATTACCGAATAAACGGAAACTAAGTGATACTGGCGTAGCAAGTTCACCTACAATGTTAATTGGTAATAAGAAAGGAATTGGTTCTAGGAAACCTTTGAAGTATGAAAGACCTTTTGCTTTGATACCATATCCGTGAATCATGAAGAATGTAATGAGAGCAAATGCAAGTGTTGTTGCGAAATCTGCTGTTGGTGGTCTGAAACCTAGTAACCCAGATAAGTTACATACAGCAACGAAAATGATTAATGGTCCAAAGTAACCTGCAAAACTCATTCTTGCTGGCCCACCCATTGTGTTTGCTACGAAACCGTTGAGTGTATCTACTACCATCTCAATCGCTGTTTGGAATTTACTTTCTGGTACATCTTTGAATTTACGCATTGTAAAACGAATAACAAGTGCAATAAGAGCCATAGCAGCAATAATTACCCAAGTATTGATTACAGTCTCTGTTAAGTAAATAGGTTGCCCATTAATTTCAAAGAGTTTGACTACCATTCCAGCACCAAAATCTAGAGATTGTTCCACTTATTTCACACTCCTTCCATTTAAAAATATATATGCAAAGAACAATAACTTGTTCTGATTGCCAAGTTTAAATGTGCTTGCTTATGCTTTCTTTTCGTTTCTTTTGATAACAAAAAGCTGCATATAAGCTGCTACCTTCATTGAAAGAAGTCCTAAAAATACGCCGAGTAAATTAATGCTTGGTTCAAGTGCCGCTACTAAAAGTACAATACCTGTTAGCACGTAGCGAATCATATACTGTACATTGGCATATTTCTGAGCTTTACCTTCTGGCATGGTTAAAGATTTCTTTATAGAGTTTTGCATCAACATAAGCTTTAGAATAGAGAAAATAAGGCCAAATAAAAGGCCTACTGTATAGCCTATTTTGTCATCTATCACTAGTATGCCAACTATCTCCATAATTAATGAGAACAATATCATATAAACTATCATGAGATTTTTAGTATCTTTATTCATCACTGTCCTCTTTCTCAATTTTTTTTGCTTGCTTAGATGTGTGATAAAACATGTTTCTAAATGCACCACCTGTTCCTAATAGGATGAATATAATAGTGAATAGTGGTCCTTTATAGGTCAATTCATCTAAAAATACACCTATGAGGGTGCATATCAAGATTGGTGTAATCATTACAAAACCTAATTGACTTAGCAAGGATAAGCCTTTCATCCATGTATGTTTTTTCAATATTACACCTTCCTTTTTTCATATTTTTACATAATATACTTTATAGTATATTGTATAAAATATCAAGTAAAACCATACTCGATTCTCTTTGTCTAAAAATGCCCACAAATCATTATTTTATCGCATTTCTTCTAAGACTTTATGTTTCTAGCCATACATCATATATTATGTTTTAGAACACTGTATAACTACCCATATATTGCTAGTTTTTATTCAGCGTATGCATATTATTTATCGGTTTTTTCACCAATTATATTACTTAGCTTTGAGTAAAGTTGTTAATTTTTATTATTTTTATTTGTATAGTTCTCACAAGATGTTACTTTTTATTTCATTCTAGAAATAATTAAAAATAAGGGTGAGCTCTACTGTCTCACCCTTATCTCTATACTAGCGCAACTTTTACCATCTACAATAATCCTTATTAATGAACTTTCTTAAACTATTTATAATAAATACTACACTATACTTTTATGCCCCATATACTAGATTTGGTAAGAATAATACCGCATCTGGGAATAAAATCATAAATACGATAACCGCAATAATAGCTAAATAGAATGGCCAACCATATTTCATGGTATCTTCTATTGAGCATCCCATAATATCAGAGGTTGCATATAACGCTGTTCCTACTGGTGGTGTCATAACTCCAAATGTAACAGCTGTCATCATAATCATACCGAATACGACTTCATCTACACCAACGCTTCTCATAACTGGTAGTAAGATTGGTGTTAAGATTAACGCAATAACTGTTGTTTCCATGAACATACCACATACTAAAAGGAATGCAATAACAAGAAGTAATAAAAGTGTTGGGTTAGTTGTTACTGATGTTAACATATTTGCAATTGTTACTGTAATATCATCGTATACAACACCATAACCAAATACACCTGAGAAAGCTAAGATAATTGTAATAACTGTAATATCTTTTACACTACTTCTAAGTGTCTCTAATAAATCTTTCCATTTAAGTTCTTTATGAACTACACTCCCTACAAATAAGGCATACGCACAAGCGAATGCTCCTGATTCTGTTGGACTCATAATACCGAAACGAATTAATAAAATTAATAATACTGGGAACATGATTGCCCAAATACTTGACCATAATGTTTTTAAGATTTCAGATAATGGTGCTCGTTCTTTGTATTCTGGTTTGTAACCGAATTTTTTAGCGCTCCAGTTTACTGCCATCATTAAGAATAAACACATTAAGAAACCTGGTACCCAACCAGCCATAAATAAACGACCAATCGATACTTCACCTACTGTACCGTAGATAATAAGACCCATACTTGGTGGGATTGTTGCTACTACAAGTCCTGATAAACCATTAATAGCTGCTGACCAACCTTTAGCATAGCCAAGGCGATTCATTTCTGGCCCAAGTACACGACATTGCATTGAAGCATCGGCTACCGCTGAACCTGATACCCCCCCCATCAGCGTAGAAAGTAAACATGATACTTGTCCAATATTTCCGTGCATATGACCTGTACAAGCATTTGCAAATTTCATTAATCTTTTTGTAATACCACAGCTATTCATTAAGTTACCTGCTAAGATGAATAATGGAATAGCAAGCATTGTGAAGCCTTGTGATGTTGAAATTGATTTTTGAACTAAAATTGTCATTGGAAGATCTCTCATTGCAAAGAAAGAAAACCCTGAAACCCCAATAGCAAATGCTACTGGCATTCCTAATAATAGGAATACGAAAAAGATACCAATTGTAGCAAACATTATCTATTACCTCCTCTTTCACCAGCTGGTGTTTTAATTGTATTTACTAAATTAATACAAGTAGAGATAATCATACAGAATGAACCTACTGGTACAGCCATTGTTACAAATCCATAACTAATACCAAGTGTTGTAATCTCACGTGCCCAACCTGATACAGTCATTTGATAGCCATAAATAACAAGTACAGCGAGGAATGCAATAATAATGACTTTAAAAATAACATCTAAAGCTTTTTGTACGGTTGCTGGGAATTTCTTAACAAAGATATCTACCCCAATAAGCCCTTCACCACGCATAGCAATATCACTTCCAAAGAAAATAAGCCATGCAAATGCAACTAATGCTGCATCTTGTGCCCAGTTTAATGGCATACCAAATGTACGCATCATTGCTGAACCAAAAACTAAAATTGTAATCCCTGACAGTAAGATAAGAGCAATGAGCTCTTCAAACTTACAGAACTGTTCATATGCCTTTTTCATCAAACAACCCCCTAACTCCTTATGTACTAACCAATAAGGAAACAAAGCTTATTCTCTATACTGGTGTTAAATAATTTCTATAAAAATTTAACGAGATGCACTTTAGAAAAACCACTTTTTAAAACCCTTTTCTAAAGTGCACAAAAAAACTTACACTACACTCCAATAATTAGTTTAAACCTGCTTCTGTATAAACTTTTTCACGAAGCTCTGTCCAACCTAATTTTTCATAAGCAACTTCTGCAGCTGTTTTGAAAGCCTCTAAATCAACATCCACGATTTCCATACCTTTTTCTACTAATGTAGCTTCTAAATCTGCTTGAGCTGCAATAACCTCTTGAGCATTGTCATAACCAGCAGTGAAGAATTCTTCCATTAAAATATCTTGATATTCTGTTGGTAATTTTTTAAACCAAGATTCTCCACAGATTACCATATTGAATAAGTTAATGTGCTCTGTTTTACTTACAACGTCACAAACTTCATAAATTGCACTTGATACTGCTGATGTGTTTTGTACTTCACAAGCATCAATGGCTTTAGTTTGAATACTATTGTATACTTCTGACCATGGAAGGTTGTATGGTGTTGCACCTAGTGCCGTAATAGATTCAACATATGGGTTAGCCCCTGGTGTACGAACTACCACACCTTTTAAATCTGCTGGAGTATTGTATGCTTTTGGCCCCATAAATGAACGTGCACCATCATAGAAGTTATAGCTTAATGTACGGATTCCTGCATCCACAAGTTCTGTGTCCCAACCTTTGAATGTTTCTGTTTCCATGACTTTGCAACCATCTTCATAATTATCTACAAAGTAAGCCATATTGAAGATACCGATATCATTTACATAGCTTGAAAGACGACCTGCATCTGTTAATACAGCAATCCCCATCCCTTGAAGTGCTTGGTCAATCATATCTTCTTCTGTTCCTAATTGTCCTGATGGATAGATTGAAATTTTAACGCCACCATCTGTCTTTTCAGCAACTGCATCTGCCGCTGCTTTAAGTCCTTGGTAGATCATTGAGGTTTCTGTTTGAGTTGTAGATACTTTTAACTCATAAACTTTTCCTTTATCTTTTGAATCAGCTGAAGCATTTGAACTTGTTGATGTACTACCACATCCTACTGCTCCAAACGCCATTGATACTGCCATTGTTCCTAATAATAATTTTTTGATTTTCATATGTAAGCCCACCCTTTTGTTTAGAATATAATGTTATTTTTTAGATTTTTTCCTTTCTTATGTAAAAATTATATATTTTTTTAAGCACTTACAACAATATATAATATTCTCAAAATCTTAACAAAATCTTTATACCTTTTTTCTAATAGATGTCCTTCGCAATAATTATTAACACTTTTTCTTTGTTCTCTTTTCCGTTTTTATCATATAAAAAAAGCTATCTATAGACTTTTTATCTAATAGATAGCTTTTGGGATATACCTATATTTTATGCTTTGTAGCAATAATCTGCTGGTCTTTTATCTGATAGCTTGAAATCATAAAGTAATGCTTCAATAATTCTTTCAGAAGCATATCCATCACCAAATGGATTTTTTGCTTCTGCCATTTGTTCATAAAGTACTTTATCATTTAGTAACTCTGTAGCTAAACCATAAATTGTTTCTTTTTCAATACCAGCAAGTTTAAGTGTACCTGCTTCAATACCTTCTGGTCTTTCTGTCACATTTCTAAGGACTAATACTGGTTTGCCAAGTGATGGTACTTCTTCTTGTAATCCGCCTGAATCTGTCATAACAAGGTAAGAGCGTTTCATAAGATTGTGCATATCTTTAAGATCAAGTGGCTCCACTAAGTGAACACGGTCTAACTCTCCTAAGATTTCAAAGGCAACTTCTCTTACAGCTGGATTTTTGTGTACAGCGTAAACAACTTCTACTTTAGGATTTTCTAATACTAATTGTTTAACTGCTTCACAGATATTGTGTAGTGGCTCACCTAAGTTTTCTCTTCTATGAGCTGTCATTGTAATAACATTCATGTCTGAGTAATTGATTTTATTTAATTCCTCTACAGTAAATGTGTATTCGTCTTCAACTGTATGTTTGATGGCATCAATTACTGTGTTACCTGTTACATAAATATGTTCTTCACTTACTCTTTCTGCAAGTAGGTTCTCTTTTGCAAGTGGTGTAGGTGAGAAATGTAAGTCTGCAAGTGAACCTGTTAATTTACGATTCATTTCTTCTGGGAATGGTTCGTATTTATTGAATGTTCTAAGTCCTGCTTCTACGTGACCTACTTTGATTTGTTTATAGAATGCTGCAAGTGCTGCAACAAAAGATGTTGATGTATCACCATGAACTAAAACAATATCTGGTTTTGCTTCATCTAATACTTTTTCCATACCTTCAAGTACACGTGTTGTGATACCAGTTAATGTTTGTCTGTCTTTCATAATATCTAAATCATAGTCTGGCTTGATTTCAAATAATTCAAGAACTTGATCTAACATTTCTCTATGCTGCGCAGTAACACAAACAATACTTTCGATTTCAGCATTTTTTTCTAATTCTTTCACGAGTGGTGCCATTTTTACAGCTTCTGGTCTTGTACCAAACACACTCATAACACGTAATTTATTCATTTTACGTTTCCTCCTAAGTTTATAAGAACGTTATTAGTTTACGTCTATATCTTCATCTGATGCAAGTACTATACAATTTTTCTTATAACAATTTACATTAAATCCCTATCAAAAGCAAATATTCTATTTTAAATCACTTGCTATTCTAACCGTCTCCATAGCATCTTTGGCATAAAAATCTGCCCCAACAAACTCTGCTAAATCATTGGTTAAGACTGCCCCACCTACAATCACCTTAACTTCTGGTGCTTCTTTTCTAAGTAGCTCTATAGTCTCTTTCATACTACCTACTGTTGTTGTCATCAGAGCACTTAATCCTACTATTTTGACTTGCCACCTTTGAACTGCTTCTAGAACAGTTTCTTTAGGTACATCTTTACCTAAATCAATGACTTCAAAATTATAGTTTTCCATAATGACTTTAACAATATTTTTTCCGATATCATGAATGTCACCAAATACAGTAGCTAGTATCACTCTTGTTTTATCTGTTTGCTCTTCTGTTTTCGAAGATGTCATTTGGTCTTTTAAATGGTCTTTTAAAACATCAAAGGCTGCTTTTGCACCTTCAGCTGATTTAATCAGCTGTGGTAAGAAAATGGTTTGTGTTTCATATAATTTGCCCACTTCATTTAATGCTGGAACAATATGTTCTTGAATAATATCAAGTGGTGTACTAGTTTCTAATAATTTTGATGTTGCTACCTTGGCTTCATCCTTTAAACCTTTCATAATAGCAGTCTGTATATCCATTTCAGAAGATGTATTATTGATTGAACTCTGACTTGCTTGATTGTTGTTTATAGATGGGACATTAGCATATTGCTCTATATAATCTTGAGCATCCATATCTAACCCCATTAACACTCTATAAGATGCAACAGTTTCCATCATTCCTTTATCTCCAGGATTCATAATTGGTGCATCTAGCCCTTGCATCAGTGCCATGGCAAGCATATTACGATTGATAATTGGTCTTTGTGGTAAACCAAAGGATACATTACTTACCCCAAGTACAGTGTGTACTCCAAGTTCTTCTTTTACTAATCGAACAGCTTTTAAAGTTTCCTTTACTAACATTTGCTGCGCGGATGCTGTTACTACTAAGCAGTCAATAAAGATATCTTCTTTAGGTATACCCAGTTCCATTGCCTTTTCCACAATATATCTTGCGATTTCTAATCTTTCTTCAGCTGTTTCTGGAATTCCTTTTTCATCTAAGGTAAGTCCTAATATAGCGGCACCATATTTTTTTGCAATCGGTAAAATTTGTTCTAAGCTTTCCTTCTTACCATTTACTGAGTTAATCAGTGGTTTTCCATTATAAATACGCACACCTTGTTCCAAGGCTGCTACATTAGAGGAATCAATTTGAAGTGGAAGATTAACTGCTGCTTGAACCTCCATAATGGCTTTCTTCAATAGTTCTACTTCATCCATATCTGGCATTCCCATATTTACATCCAAAATATGAGCCCCTTGATCTACTTGGTTTAAAGCTTCACGTACAACAAAATCCATATCCTCTACTTTAAGTGCTGCTTGAAGTGCTTTTTTACCTGTTGGATTGAGTCGTTCTCCTATGACTCTCACATCATCAAAGTATACTGCCTTTGATGCACTACAAATTCCTGCTCTCTTAGGATTATTAGGCTGTTTATATGGAACTGACTTAGTTTTTTCCACAGTTTGCTTAATAAATTCTGGATTTGTTCCACAACATCCACCTAAAATACTCACACCCATCTCTGCGAACTCTACCATAATCTCTGCAAACTCTTCTGGTGTAATATCATAGTAAACACGTTCCCCCTCCATAATCGGAAGACCTGCATTCGGTTGAATCATCATCGGAATATGCACCATTTGTGTAAGCTGTTTTACAATTGGCATAAGTTGTTTTGGCCCTAATGAACAGTTAATCCCTAGTGCATCCACCCCTAAACCTTCTAGCATAAGCACCATACTCTCTAAACTTGTTCCAAAGAAAGTACGTCCATTTTCCTCAAAGCTCATCGTACACAGGATAGGTAATGATGTATTTTCCTTAGCTGCTAATACAGCTGCTTTGAGCTCATATAAGTCTGTAAAGGTTTCAATCAAAATCACTTCTGCCCCAGCTTTTTCCCCTGCAACAACTTGCTCTTTGAAAACATCATAAATCTCTTCAAAGCTTACATCCCCAATTGGTTTTAATAGTTTTCCACTTGAACCAATATCCAGTGCAATATATGTATTTGGATAATCTGCTCTTGCTTTATTGGCAATTTCAATGGCCTTAGCAATGATTTCCTCTACAGTATAATCTGTTTTGTTGATTTTATAACGATTTGCCCCAAATGTATTGGTAGTAATAAACTGACTTCCAGCTGCAAGATATTCTCTATGAATTTCCTCAATAATCTCTGGGTGTGTCATATTATAAAGCTCTGGTATCTCCCCTAATTTAAGTCCTCTATTTTGGAGCATCGTCCCCATTGCTCCATCAAAGTATAGACGTTCTTTTCCTATTTTATTACAAACCACATCTTTCACCTCTTCTTCTGTAATTGCAATGCTTTACTAAATTACAATGGCCACATGATTTCTGTCTATTTTCCTTTTGATTTGAAATACCAATAAGGGCTGTTATGGATTTCGTTGGCAAAAGCATATGCGTTTTGGTTAAAGTAAGCCCTATACGCCTTTGCGCTAATAATATATCCAAAATCTCACCTGAAAGTTCTAGTGGTACATCACCATAACCTGGACTAAATCGCATGGTGAGATATTCATTCTCCTTGAGTGTTTGGATAATTTCCTGTTCGGCATCATCACATAGTTTATCGATTAACACAGATGCACATGAATCTAAAATCATAGCATCTAACATATCTCGTTTCTGATAACGACTAATTTGACGGTCCACTTCCAGTCCCAACGTCGCTGCCATTAGAACACATTCCTTACTATGACAAAATAGCTGACCTAAACTTTTACTTGAAACCTCACAGCTTGTACCACATAGGCTTACTGTATCACCTTCAAGTTTTACTTTAACCCTTTGATAAGCGATTTTGGGCATAATATATTTTTGTAATGTCTCAAACCCCAGCTTTATCTTATCTACTATCTGTTCATCTGCTTTTCCTTTAGGTATACCTATATACCTTAGTGCATCATCCATCATATTCTGTGTTATCATCTATATCTATAATCTCCTCAAACTCTGCTTTCCCTTAATAGCCCATCATTGTTCTTTCTATCCTTATTATGACTATATAACAACAATTCAAGGTTATCCATGTATTTTTTAATTTCTACTCAATGATTTTACTGAAACAAGCATCCTAACGAATCATTCTTAACCATTATCTTACAGAGACAAATGCGTTATTCTTAATATAAAAACGCCATAATTTATCTTGATACTCCTCTGCATAAGGAATATTAATGCGTTTAGCAGCTACAATCTCAAACTCTTCCTGAACTTTTTCTTTAAGTGTATCTTTAACCCTTTCTTTAACTATGCCTTCAACTACTCCTTCAACTGTCTCTTCAACTATCCATAACCCATCATCAAGTAACTCTCGATTTCCACTTGGAGGAATAACAGATTTGGCATTTAAACTTTTATCTATTTTTAATGCTTTGCAAAGCTTACCTGGACCGTTGGTTAAATCCTGAATCTTTTTGGATTTAATAGGCCTATTAGACTTTGCATACGTCATAGCCTTTTCATCTAAAGGTTCTACTGCTCGAATGAGTACACAATGTGGAACGCCTACTTGATTAGCAGCTATATTTAAGCAATGATACATCCCATAAATCAGATAAATGTAGGTCGTTCCACCTATTTCATACAAAGGCGCTGTTCGCTCAGTTTTTTTATCCCCAAACACATGAGCCCCTTTATCTTCTATCCCCATATAGGCTTCAGTTTCTACAATTTTAAAGCAGTAAGCTTTGCCCTCATCTACTCTTATCATTATCTTGCCAAGTAGATTTCTTGCTACACTGATTCCATCTTGTAAATAGAATGACTGTTCTAACGCCTTCATATTTATTGCTCCTTTTTTATACTAAAAATTGATTTGTATAGTGTATGATTCTTAGTTACCACTAAGTCTTCTAGCAATCTTTTCCGTTCTTGTATCTTGTAAAATGGCATTAATCTCTGCTCCAATCAGTAATAAAGTACAACTACCATATAGCCAAATTAATAATACGAATACACTTCCTATACTACCATAAAGTTGATTATATTTACTATAATTATCTACGTAAATAGAGAATACTAAAGAAAATGCATACCAACTTACCGATGTAAAAATAACACCAGGCCATACATTAGTATCTTTTAAATGCTTTCTTGGGATAATTCTATATAATAAATACATGACCATCACTAGCGCAATAAATGGCATAACAAGTCTTACAAGATTCCATATTGGTAAGAAAACCCCTCTACTTAGATGTAGCATTGAGAAAACATAATCTCCTAATCGATTTCCAAACACCAGCCCTACCATCATCAATATAAGTACAACTGCTAATAAAATAGTGTATGCAATGGCAACTAATCTTGACATGATGAATGGTCTTACATAGTTAGAACCATAAGCAATATGTATCCCTTTTATGAGCGCATTAACTGCTGTTCCAGCTGACCAAAGTGTAATTAATCCTCCAACTGAAACTAATGTTGTACTTCTATACATAATGAATTGACTGATTGTGTTTTCTACCACTGGTACCAATGTCTTTGGAATCGCTTCCTCTACGTATTCCATAAAAATTCCTGTAGGCAAATTTGTATACGTCAAAAGACTAATTACAAAAATAATAAAAGGAAAAAATGCCAATACCCAATAATATGCCATATACGCACTTGTTGTAGATAAACTATGGCTTTTATATCGTTTAATTAATTTTATAATAAGCCATTTTATTTGTTCATAAAACGTCATCATAAACCTCCATTACTCCTATTATTCTTTCTAGTATATGCTAAAGCTTTTTTAATCATATCATCTAATCATGTCATCGTTTTATTTTCTCTACATATAAAAAAGGATAACCTATTATAGAAAGCCTCTTTAAGGTAGACCATCTCTATAATAGATTATCCTCTTCCAATTCATATTTTATCCTTACTAAGAAAAATAATTTAAGATGCATTACTTAACTATTTTTTCTTAGGTCCTTGTTGTGCTTTATCTGCCATTTTAGCCATAAAGCCTTTTTTCTTAGTTTCTGGTAATTTACCTGAAAGTACATTTACAATTAAAATACCTGCAAGTTCAACTTTAACTTGTTTTTTAGTTGGAAGACTATCATAAATCTTTTGATCACATAATAATGTTTGAATTTGAGGACCAATCTTCGCAATAACCACTGGCATTTTACGTTTTTTGTACATCCATGGTAATTCATCTTTCATTTGTTTAGGTAATTTAAGGTTTGTTAAATTATCTTTTTTCTTATCAATAATAAATAATGTTACGGCTTGTTTATTGTTCGAAATTAATTGTTGTTGTTCATCATATCTGCCTTGTAATTTTTTACCCCAAAAATATAGGCCTACTAATGCTACTATTACTACTGCAATGATAATCCAGAATACTGTCCAGAAACTCATCTTTTGTACCTCCTCGTATGAGACTTTTATTTAAAGTCAAGCTTGCTTAAGTATATCATAGGATAAATTATAAAACAATGTTGTTAACTATTTTTAACAGGACATCTTTTCAAAATTCACCCTAAATTTCCCATAATTTTTATCAATTAAGTGTTACTTTAGATTTCTATTGAATCTTTACATTTTAAATTAATCAGGTTTTATTTATTCTTTTTAATATTTCTGATAAACACTATAAATAGAGACCTATATAAATTAACATTCAAACTAGCTTGTCTCTATCTATACAAATTAAATAGATGAGTTTTTCGTCATTAAGAATGCTTAGTCTCACATAAATAAAAGAGTAATAAAACGAGAAATCTCACTCATTTTATTACTCTTTTTCATAATCTAAAAAGTGATTGATTCAATTAATCTTTATACAGTCAGTTACATCCCTATATAAATCTCTCCATCTTGTTTTTTGATGGTTACATTTGTACGTGTATCATCAACATACTTTACAAGATTTCCAAATACTACTTTAACTCCTGGATACACTCTTTGTGCTTGAATAATACCCTCTTTAGCCTCATTTAAGATTTCTCCTAATTTATCACATCTCGCTTTGAGCGTACCATATTCTTCAACAACTGGCATTCTTGTATTATTGAGTTGTTGTAACATTGCACGTTTTTGTGGATTGAGCTGACCATTTTGACTTTTAGCTATTAAAAAGGTTATACTCTTATCTATTTTTGCAATCTCTTCTCTTTTCTCTTTTACTTCTACCAGAAGTTGTTTGTATTCACTAAAGAGATTTGGTGGTACACCTATTTGAACTACTGTTGATGTCCCCATGATTGAACCAATACTTCTTGCTAATATTAGATTAGTAGCCGCTACACTACCTCCAACAATAGTCCCTTTACCTATTTCTGCTCTAATACTATCCCCTGCTGTAACGGTTGAATGAAGAATAGCTTCTGTAATAATATTTCCATCTGCTTCTACATTGGCATTTTGAATAAACTTAGTAATAATATTGCCTTTTGCAACGAGTTTACTTTTTTCTGTTCCTTGAATCCCATAAGCTAAGAAAATATCTTCTCCTGCTATAATAATTGCATCTTCTACAGGGCCTTTTACTTCTACAGAACCACCTGCTTTTATGGTAAAACCGCTATGTACACTTCCATGTACTACGACACTTCCCACAAAATCGATATTTCCTATACTACCATCTACATCCCCCATAACGGTATATACAGAATTCACATAAATATTATGGTCATCATATTCTAATTTACCATCAATATCTGCTACTAATGTTATATTATCTGGTAAAATAGCTGTATTTCTTCCCTTTGGAATTCTGGCTTCTTTTACTTTTCTAGGTCTTAATTCTTGACCTAATACATTGTAACCAGATTGTCCTTGTACAGCTGGAATTTTACGTGCAAGTATTTCACCTTTTCTTACATTCTTAACAACACTTAAGTCCTTTAAATCTACTGTTCCATCATCATTTTCTTTAGGTTTAAACTCTTTTAGTGCTTTTACATCAAAGGCAAATTCAATAGAACCATCCTTTCCCTCTACTGGTGGTTTTCCTTGTGCAATGATGTATTTGTGATTGTATTTATGCTCCCCACATAGTTCTATGACGTCATCGTCTTTTACCCCCTGAATAATGCCCTTATCTTTTATTGCTGTCTTAACTTCTTCTAAGGTTATTTTGGCACCACCATTTTGTGGTGGAATAAATGAAATAACCCCCATCATTTTATCCTTAGTTAATTCTATACATACGCTCTCTTTGATTTGTTCATTATCAGCAGACATAAAATTTCCTCCCTATATATAAACGTTATAAAATTTCTTCCATGAGTTCCCCAACCTTCTCTTCTACTATTTTGGGTAAAATGGCTAACTCCTCTTTGGAAAGTTCATCTGTTTTTATAGGTTCTCCAATATTAACAACTACTTTTGTCTTTTGGATACGTTTTTTCTCTTCAAATACCTTATGTGTATTGCTTAATGCAATCGGTACTACTGGTACCTTTGTTTTCGTTGCCAGCTTAAAGCCCCCTTCTTTAAATGGCTTAAGATCATTTGTCATACTTCTTGTGCCTTCTGGAAATAAGACAATAGACTGCCCTTCTTTGAGTTCTTTAATGCCTTCTAAAATGCTTTTTAATGCTTCCCTCATATCTTCTCTATCGATATAGATACAGCCTAGTGCATTGAACCATTTGTTTACAAATGGCATCTCTTGTACTTCTTTCTTGCCAATATAAATAACTGGTTCCTTTATGATAGAATGGATAATTACAATGTCAAATACACTTTTATGTGTTGCCACATATAGTACTGGACCTTCTGTTGGGAGATTTTCTTCTCCTCTAATCTCCAATTCCATTCCTGTAGATTTGACTAATTGTCTAGCAAAAGTTTGTAAATGTTTACTTACTTCTTCTCTACTTTCTCTTTTCCCATGCTTTTCATTTCCAAAGCCATATTCTTCTCTCATTTTTTTGTATTTTACATCTGCTAATATAAAGTCCCTAATAACTTTGGTATTTTCAAACATAGATTACCTCCTGCTACTACTTAATCTTTCTTATAATTTTCTAGCATTTTTGCTTTGAGCTCATATAATCCATCAGACAGAACTACTTGCATAATTTGTGGGTTTACAAGTCGTTTGTATTCATCCCATAATGTGCCAAGTTCTTCTTTAGAATAGGCTCTAACATCCATTGTTTGTGGTACATCGTATACAAGCTTACCTTCTTTAAATACTGGTACAAGTAAGTCTCTCAGTGTGTAAGTATTAGCTTTAAGCTTGATTTTCTTCCATCTTGCATTGGTTTCATAAAGAACAAGTGATTTACTTTCATCAAATTCTTCGTTATCTAATGCGATAATATCAGCAACAATTTTTCCTGTTTTTTTGTCGTATACACGAACAACCTTCTTAGTTCCTGGATTGGTTACTTTTTCAGGATTATCAGAAATTTTAATTTTTGGGATTTCATTGCCAGCTTTATCGATTTCAGTTGCTAGTTTATAAATACCACCAAATGCTGGGCAGTCAGATGATGTAATTAGGTTTGTTCCTACACCCCATAAAGTAATTTTAGCGCCTTGACGTTTTAAGTCTGCAATCAGCATTTCATCTAAGTCACATGATGCACTAATAATGGCATCTGTATGTCCTGCTTCATCTAACATTTGTCTTGCTTTTTTTGAAAGATATGCAAGGTCTCCACTATCTAGGCGAATACCATATGAACTCATCTCTACACCAGATGCTTTCATCTCATTAAATACTTTAATCGCATTTGGCACACCTGATTCTAACGTGTCATAAGTATCTACTAATAAAATACATTTATTTGGGAAGAGTTTTGCATAAGCTCTAAATGCTTCAATCTCTTCATCAAAACTCATTACCCAGCTATGTGCATGTGTCCCTGAAACTGGCACATTAAACATTTGACCTGTAAGTACGTTAGATGTTCCTGCGCATCCACCAATCATGGCTGCTCTTGCACCGTAGATTCCTGCATCTGGCCCTTGTGCACGACGAAGTCCAAATTCAAGTACTGGATCACCTTCTGCCGCTCTTACTACTCTTGCTGCCTTTGTTGCAATTAAGCTTTGGTGATTAATCATATTTAAAAGTGCTGTTTCTACAAATTGAGCTTCAAAAATAGGTGCCTTGACTCTCATTAATGGTTCCATTGGAAAGACTACAGTTCCTTCTGGAATAGCATAAATATCTCCAGTAAACTTAAAGTTTCTTAGATACTCTAAAAAATCTTTCTGGAATAAATTTAAACTATCTAGATAAGCAATATCTGCCTCTGTAAAAGCTAAATTTTGGATATACTCAATTGTTTGTGCTAATCCTGCACAAATTGCATATCCGTTTTTTGATGGATTATTCCTATAAAACAAGTCAAATACTACTTCATGATTATTTGTATCGTTATTATAGTAGCCTTGCATCATAGTTAACTGATATAAATCAGTCAATAATGTTAAATTTCTTTGCGTATTCATTGTCCCAATCTCCTATCTTCGACTTTACTATAGGGTTTGTACTATAATTCTTAACTTTAGTATACATCATAAGGTTACAATTTTGTTTATTTTTATTGATTTTTTTTACACACTTTTTCAATAAATTTTTAAATTTAGCTAATACAGTCTTCATTTTCTTAATACAGTATATGCCCAAATAGCATTCTTCATTTATAGTTAACCAAAATTATCCAATAATTTATTTATAAATTTCTTTTATTTCATAAATTATTTTATCTATACCCTCCTTTTATAACATTTGTTTAAATATAATTCGTCACTTGTTTCACTAAAAATCACAAAAAAAGAGTAAGTCAGCAAAATTTTCAACCTACTCTTTTATGTCCATTTATCTCTTAATTTAAACAGATATATTATGATTCATTACTTTGATTTATATAATTGTATTAAGATTGATTGCGCGAAGAGTTGCATATAGGGCCATTATTACTGTTATTTCTTTGGCAGGAATCAAAAAAGATAACATTTTATGAAATTTACAATAAATAGTCATTTGAATTTGTTGTTTTACCTTTACAATCCCAATTTTTAAATTTATAATATTACTATTAATTTTTATATGTTACTAAACACAATGAAAAGGAAAAGTACTTCTTTTGATTCATTTAAGCGAGTGGGGTTGGTGAGAGCCCATATGATAGAAATTAGGAAATATCCCCTTGGAGTGGCAGACTGAATTTATATGCATCATGCTTTTATCAATCTTGTGAAAGGCTTACTATTACTTTTGTATGAATGGCTTGCACAAGTATAGCATGCACCACATATAATGTAGGCTCTGACGGTTTCCTACCGTTACCGCAAGGAAAGGTATAACGAGTGGCCTTATTTTAGGCAAGTCAGGTGGTACCGCGGAAGATTGCAATATAACGCTCTTTCGTCCTGTTGATGGATGAAGGAGTTTTTTTATTTGCCTTAATCCATAATTTGCTAATGAGGCGTAGAGTAAATCTACTACTTATTTAGTTTTGGCACATCAACTCATGACTATTTTTCAGCAGTAATTATATTTTTATAGTTCCAAATGATATAGTCTTAATTTGTTAGCCATAGCTTATTAAGCTATCATTTAATAAACAGCTTAGAATCTTTTCTTTATTAAATGATGAACGATTTTAATCCAATTACCCTCAAATCAAACATTATACAAAGATTAAACAACTCATGTTTAATCTTATTAAAATCTGGATATCGTTTATAATAGAACAGTTTATATAGAAGCTTGTATATATAAGCTTTTACACATAAGTTTCTAAGCCCGTTTATTGATATACCTTTTAGATTTATATAAATTTTATACTTAAGATTAATTTTAGGAGGCCAAAAGTATGTACAAAAAAGTAGATACCGCCCTTAACTTTGTGGACAGAGAACTTGAAGTCCTTAAGTTTTGGAAAGACAACAATGTCTTTGAAGAATCAATCAAATCTAGAGAAGGAGGTCCAGTATTCACATTCTATGATGGTCCTCCAACTGCAAATGGTAAACCACACATTGGTCATATCTTAACACGTACAATGAAAGATATTATGCCACGTTACAAAACTATGAAAGGTTACAAAGTACTTCGTAAAGCTGGTTGGGATACACACGGTCTTCCAGTAGAACTTGAAGTTGAAAAACTTCTTGGAATCAGTGGTAAACCACAAATTGAAGAATACGGTATTGAACCATTCATTGAAAAATGTAAAGAGAGCGTTTGGAAATACCAAAGCGAGTGGGAAAAAATGTCTGACCGCGTGGGTTACTGGGTAGATATGGAAAACCCATATGTAACTTACGATAACAACTACATCGAATCAGTATGGTGGTCTCTTCGTCAAATTTGGGATAAAGACCTTATCTATAAAGGACACAAAATCGTACCTTACTGCCCACGTTGTGGAACATCTCTTTCTTCACACGAGGTTGCTCAAGGTTATAAAGATATTAAAGACCAAACAGCTACATGTAAATTCAAAGTTAAAGGCGAAGAAAATACTTACCTTTTAGCTTGGACAACAACACCATGGACACTTCCATCAAACGTTGGTCTTTGTGTGAACCCAGAACACACATATGTTAAAGCTACACTTGAAGGCAGCACTTATATCTTAGCTGAAGCTTTAGTTGAATCTGTTCTTGGAACAGAAGGTGTAGAAATCGTTTCTAAATTTGCTGGTAAAGAATTATGTGGAACAGAATACGAACCACTCTTCACATGTGCAAAAGTAGATAGAAAAGGTTTCTTCGTAGTTGCTGATGACTACGTAACATTAACAGATGGTACAGGTATCGTACACATCGCTCCAGCATTCGGTGAAGATGATGCTAGAGTTGGTAGAACAAACAACCTTCCATTCGTTCAACTAGTTAACGAACAAGGTTACTTCACAGAAGAATTTACAGAAGTATTCCCAGAGCTTAAAGATGTATTCGTAAAAGATGCAGATAAAGCAATCCTTAAATACCTTAAAGAACAAGGTACATTATTTAAAGCAATTCCTCATACACACAGCTACCCACACTGCTGGAGATGTGATACACCACTTCTTTACTATGCACGTGACACATGGTTCATCGAAATGACAAAAGTTCGTGACCGCTTAGTAGCTAACAACAAAACAGTTAACTGGATGCCTGAATCAATTGGTGAAGGTCGTTTCGGTAACTTCCTTGAAGGTGTAATTGACTGGGGTCTTTCTCGTTCAAGATACTGGGGAACACCACTTCCAATTTGGGAATGTAAATGTGGACACAAACACTTAATCGGAAGCATTGAAGAACTTAAATCAATGAGCTCTGATTGTCCAGAAAACATTGAGCTTCACAAACCATACATTGATAACGTACACCTTAACTGTCCAGAATGTAACGGACAAATGAAACGTGTATCTGACGTTATCGACTGCTGGTACGATAGTGGATCAATGCCATTTGCTCAACTTCACTATCCATTTGAAAACAAAGAAGTATTCGAAGAAAACTTCCCAGCTGACTTTATCTCAGAAGCGGTTGACCAAACACGTGGATGGTTCTACACACTTATGGCCATCTCAACATTAATCTTTGATAAAGCGCCATACAAAAACGTAATCGTTCTTGGACACGTTGGTGACAAAGATGGTGTTAAAATGAGTAAACACAAAGGTAACGTAGTTGACCCTTGGTCAGTACTTGATGTACAAGGTGCAGACGCTGTTCGTTGGTACTTCTATTCTGCTTCAGCTCCATGGTTACCAAGCCGATTTGCTGCTGAAAACGTAAGTGAATCACAACGTAAATTCATGGGTACATTCTGGAATACTTACGCATTCTATGTACTTTATGCAAACATCGATAACTTCGATCCAACAAAACATGAACTTAAATACGATACATTAAACATGATGGATAAATGGATTCTTTCAAGACTTCACACACTTATCAAAGGTGTGGATGAACATCTTGAAAACTACAGAATCTTCGAAGCATCTCGTGATATGCAAGACTTCGTAGATGATTTATCTAACTGGTATGTACGTCGTAGCCGTGAGAGATTCTGGCAAAGCGATATGCCACAAGACAAAATCAATGCTTACAAAACACTTCACACAGTGCTTGTAACACTTGCAGAGCTTTCTGCTCCATTCATTCCATTTATGGCAGAACAAGTTTACCAAAACCTTGTTAAATCTGTTGACGCTGACGCTCCAACAAGCGTTCACTTATGTGACTTCCCAGTTTGCGATGAATCAATGATTAACGCAGAGCTTGAAAAACACATGGGCGAAGTTCTTGATATCGTAGTTCTTGGACGTAGCTGCCGTAACGAAAGCAACATCAAAAATCGTCAACCAATTGGTAACCTTTATGTAGGTGCTACAGAAGTTCTTCCACAAGAATTCATCGAAATCGTAGCTGAAGAATTAAACGTTAAAAACGTAGAATTCACAACAGAAGCTGCTGACTTCATTTCTTACACATTTAAACCACAAATGCGTACATTAGGGCCAAAATACGGTAAAATGTTAAATGCAATCAGAACAGCTCTTGCTGAACTTGATGGAAGCGCTGCTATGGCAGAGCTTAACGAAAACGGCGTGCTTAAACTTTCTATTGAAGGTCAAGACATTGAACTTACAAAAGAAGATTTATTAATCAGCACAGCTCAAAAAGAAGGTTACGCTGCTGCAACAGATAAAGGTTACACAGTTGCAATCGATACAAACCTTACAGAAGAACTTCTTGAAGAAGGTTTCGTACGTGAAATCATCTCTAAAATCCAAACAATGAGAAAAGAAGCTGACTTCGAAGTTCAAGACCACATTGTAATCGGATTTGCAGGTAGTGAAAAAGCAACAGCTATCATGAGCAAAAATGCAGATCACATTGCATCTGAAGTACTTGGAAACTCTGCTACTGAAGGTACTTTAGAAGGTGGCTTCACTAAAGAATGGAAAATCAATGGTGAAGATTTAACACTTAGTGTTAAAAAAGCTTAATTTATATTAAGTCATCCTAAAAAGGCTATGAATCTATTTCTAGATTCATAGCCTTTTGCTTTAGTTCAATTTATAAATTATATGTAATACTTTAGCTCATTTATTTTATTAATGTACTCTTCTAATCACCTGTAATGGTGCGCCACCACCAGTAAAAGCATTTGCTATGATGACACCACCTGATTTAGCTGTACTTGCATGAATCATTTGTCCATTCCCAATATAGATTCCTGTATGGAAAATAGAAGATTTACTAGAACCGAAGAATAATAAGTCACCTGGCTTCATATCGTTTTTAGATACCAGTTTCCCTGTTTGACTTTGTTGTTTTGATGTTCTCGGAATTGTAATACCATTTAGTTTCATAACACCTTGTGTAAAGCCAGAACAATCTGTTCCTTTTGTTAAGCTTGAACCTCCATATACATACGGTGTTCCTAAATATTGCATAGCAGTTGAAATGATTGTATCACCTTTTGAAGATGCCACAGTTTCTTTCGTTTCCTCTGCTACCTTCTCCTGAGTTTCACTTTCTTGAACTTTTACTTTACACTCTCCTGTAGCCAAGTCCCTTACACCTACAAGTGTATTTTCTTGTATCTCTATCTCTTCAGGAATAGTAATATACTCACTATAAATAAATCCTGCTTCACCATTTATATATACCTTATAGAAATTGTTTGTCTTATAAATTACCCTTACTTGTTGTCCTAATGGCAACGTCTTGATAATCGTTGAGTCTTCTGTATCTGGATAACTTCTTACATTCAATCCATCTATATTTACTTCTCCTAAAACAATTTCATCCACCTGACTAGATAATGCTGCTTTCTCTATCCCTTCAACTGATGTTTCTAATGACGTTTCTGCAAATATCATACTTGGTACTAGTATAACGCCTAGTCCTATAAGTGCTTTTATCTTTCTGCTATTTAGCATGCTGTCCCCCTGCATTGTCTTTTTCTCTCGTATATGTATATTATTATTTCTAGTTGTACTTCTATATTTATTAAGACTTTATTACAACTTATTACAATAATTCTAATCTATATATATAAATTTGTCAAATTCACCTATTCAAAACTATATATTACCTTCCATTTTGCACAAAAAAAGAGAGGCCACTGCAGTATTATATTTTTACTGTATTACCTCTCCAAAAATTATTATATGAACTGGTTCGCTTGAACTTTGGTTTATACATTCATTTTGTTCTCTTACTCGTATAAATAGCCTTCATATCCTAATAGCATGATACTACGTACCAAATAAAACATTACAAATGCGAACCATACACCATGATTGCCTAGTCCTCGCACGGCAATGATATAAGTAATTAGAAATACTATAAATCCTATAACTGTACTATTTGCAATGAATTTCTCCTGTGTTAGTCCAACATATAAACCATATGCACTCAATCCCCATCCAGCAATAATTGGATACAGTACCAACCATCCATCAAAGCTTATTAATGTCTTTTGAATTTCCTCTATGTTGATTAAGTGGTTTATGATCCCTCTACGTGCCATTGCATAAAAAATAACAAGACCTATACTTAGATACATAACTGTCTGTAATGTCATTTTGTGAACTTCTTTTAAGTTTGATTTATCTTCATTAAACTTGCCGCTTGCAACCATCCCTCTAATGGTTGTACTAATGCCCTCAAATAGATAGGCTATTAAGTCCTTTAATTGCATGATAATAAAGTTAGCAGCTAATACTTTGGTGCCCATATAGCTTCCTGTTATAATCACTATATTGTTTACGATAACGCTACACGTCGCTCTTTGAATAACACCTATTTGACTTTTGATTCTTTCTGGTATATTTCTAGGCACCCATAGTGATAAATCTTTCATATAACCAAGAATTTCTCTATCTTCTTTAAAAAGTAAACCTATTCCTATAACTAAAATTATGATTTGTGTTATAACATAAATCACTGCAATATCAGTGAATACAATCCGATTTATAAATAATAAACACAATAGGATATTGATTATGGTTGTTCCAAGCTCTAAGAAGACAGCATTTTTTGCCTTATCCCGTCCAAAAAACCATCCCATAATCATATAGTTAATTAAGCTAATTGGTAATCCCCAAATTGCTATATCCCAAAATTGCTTTGCTTTAATTCCTACCTCTACATCAGGTCTATATATCAGCATTATTAAATCCCATAAAAATTCTTTTGTAAGAATTAATATGCCCATGAACATCACAACAATTGCAATATACTCTGCTAGTACACTTGCTTGCAACTTTTTATTTTCTTTTTGATAAGCACTACCACTCTCTGCAATAACCCCTGCTCTAAAAAAACTTATTAGCCAATCTATTGTTGTAAGCACTGTAATAGAAATTCCTAAACTTGCCATATAAATAGGATTTAAAAATCTTCCTATAACTGCAATCTCAATCACCTTTAATAAAGGAGTTGCTAAATGAGCTAACATATTGGGCCATACTTGTGCTAAATATTTCTTATAAGTTAAACGCTCGCTTGTATTCATTCTATAGTCTACCCTCTACTTACTTCTGAAATCTTTCTATACTTTATATCTATATTAGTTATAGTTTACATCTATATACTTCTATCAACCTATAGATATCTTCATTTAGGCATTCACTTACACATCTATTGTAATGTATATTAGGACTCCAATTTTCATATTTTACCACTTTTTATCTCTCCATGACAACCTCTTAATCTTATTCTATAACTATCTTCTATAAAAATATACCTTGGATACTTGATGCCATCTGCCTCACCTCCAAGGTATTATTTTCCTTCTAGTTTTACTAATTTTCCTGATTATATAAAAATCCTTCATATACTAATAATCCAACACTGTGCACAAAATAAAACAATATATAAGATAGCCACATCCCATGATTACCTAATATTGGTACACATATCAAATACATAACCCCAAATACTACTAATCCTATACTGCAGGTCCATATTGCAATTTTCTTTTTTACAGAATCAGCATATAAACCATAGGCACTTAATCCCCATCCACCTAAAATAGGATAAATTAAAAGCCAACCATCATATCTAAGAAAAGCATCTTTAACTAAGTCAAAAGGAATAATCCAATCCGCAACATAATATCGCGCCAAGCTATAAAACATCACACTGCCTATAGTAACATACATTACATTAATTAATGTTAACCTATATAATTCTCTGTATCCCCTTGTCTTCTTGCCTGAAACTTATAACTTCTGACTGTCTTAAATATAGCCTCAAAAAGATGGCCCATAATATCTTTTACTTGCATCAAAATAAGATTGGCTGCCAAAATGATATTTCCAAACTGACAACTTATGCTCATAAAGATATTCATAACAAGCACTACAAAAATAGCATTATAAATATTATCCATCTTTTTATAAATGTCCAAAGCTATTCTTTTTAAATCCCATGTTGATTGCTTAGTAATATATTTAAATATAAATCTTTTTTTAATTAATAGAATACCAACACCTGCTATTAAGCAAACAATTTGTCCATATATAAAAGCATTTGCAATCCCAGCTATTCCTTGTCCACGTACTACTAATATAGCAGACACAATAATTGTAGTACCATTCCTACCTGCCTCTAATAAGGTTGCATATTTTATATCTCCTACCCCAGATAACCAACCTATAATCATATTGTTGGTTAAGTACATAAAAACACCCCAAATTGTATAATCATAGAAAAGTTTAGTTTGTCTCATAATAGGTGTTTCCACTCTATAAATCCATTCAATGCTCTGCCAAATCTGCTCTTTGAACAATATTAAAAATATCCCTACAATCCAAACTAGTAATATGTGTTGCAATAACACTGTAGATTGTGCCTTCTCATTATTTTGTCTACTGGCTTTTATACTTTCTTCTGTAACACTAACTTTTAAAATACCCAAAATCCAATCCATTGTATTAAATAAAGTAAATGCAAGCCCCAGTGCAATCATAGAAAATACTGTGGTATACCTTCCCAATAATGCTAACTGTAGTATTTTTATTAAAGGAGTTGTTGATTCCCCTAACATATTAAGGACTAGAGTCTTCAGGTAGCCTTTATACGCTAATTTATTCTTATTATTTGTCATCTTATTTCCCCTATTCCCTAATACCCTTTACTAAACCTTTTACATTAGATATTTTTCCATAAAAAGAAAAGGAAATAGTTTACACTCATTTCCCTCTCTTTATTTATCCACTTTGATATCATTCTAATTTTAAATTATCCACATTTTTCCTAACTTGTGAATAAATTTGTGGATTAAAACAATTTTTTCTTAATCATAAAGATTGCTAATACTGCTGATAAGATGAATGATAAAATCACAATAAACATAAAAGCATGTGGCATGTTTCCGAAAGGAATACCATTTACATTCATTCCAAAGAAACTCGCAATCATTGTTGGAATAGACATTACGATTGTAATTGATGTTAATGTCTTCATCACAATATTTAAGTTGTTGGAAATAACCGAAGCAAAAGCATCTCTTGTTCCACTTAAGATATTGCTATATATATTCGCCATCTCGATGGCCTGTTTATTTTCAATGATAACATCCTCAAGTAAATCTTGATCTTCAGGATACTGTTTGATTGTTTCCATTCTCATCATCTTCTCAAGAACGATTTCATTGGCACGAAGAGAAGTTGTAAAGTAAACCAAACTCTTCTCTAAGTCCAGAAGCTCAATAAGCTCTTTATTTTTAAGAGACTTTTGAAGTTCTTGCTCATTCTTGTGACTTAAGCGGTCAATCTGTCTTAAGTATTGAAGATAGTAAGAAGCATTTTTATATAGTAATTGTAAAATAAATCTTGTTTTCTTATAGGTAAAGAATCCCTTCACTTTTCCAGAAGAGAAATCTTCGAGGAGCTTAATGTTTTTAAGGCATGTTGTGATAATGAACTTATCTCCAAGGATAATCGTCATTGGAATTGTAACATATTCACCGATACCTTCATCTGCCTCTTTGATTGGAACGTCCACGATAATAACTGTACAGTTATCATCCACTTCAATACGTGCACGTTCTTCTTCATCCAGTGCGGATAAGATATGATTTGTCTCAATATCAAACTGAGCCGAAATCTCACTAATCTCTTGTGGAGTTGGATTAATTAAGTTAATCCATGCACCATCCTCAAATGTGTCTATTTTTTCAAAACCTGTATCAAATGTTTTAAAAATTTGTTTCATGTCTTCACATCCTCCACCCCTCACCCTCATTTAAGGCAAGTGTATCTTGATGTGAATCAAAACTTGTATCATACTATGCTCAAATTTTTGACAGCACAAAAAACTTACCTTTGCATTAAATCAAAGTGAGTATTCTTTTTATTCAATTGAAACTTATAACGCCTACAACTCGGTCCGACGTCCACTGTATACTCACTCTCCTTTGTTATTATCTGTCAAATTTTAGGTTTTCATACTAACCCTTTATAATAGTATTTTATAATATAGGTAGTGTCAAGAAATTTCCTTTGTCAATTTCCTCCTACCCCTTTTCTATCAAGCCTTATGTAAAAAGAACACCCAATTTTTTATATATTAAAAGGAAGACTAAATTATACATAGTCTTCCTTAATTTTTATATTAATAAATTTTCCCAGCTTTTTTATTACCTGTTTTGGCTTTGCCTTGGATTTCTGGTACTGGCTCTACCTCATTTTTTGAATAGTGGGTTTTATGATTACTCTCTGTGCCATGAGGCTCACTTGGATCTGGACGTCTCATTCCTGCCTTTGCCATTAGCTTCTCCTCCTTGTATAAGATGTGACTCTATCAAAACCTTCCTAGCCATCTTTCTTATTACTAAAGCGATGATAAGGAAAGCTTTTGTTGTCACTCTTCTCATAGTATAAGGTAGAATAATTGATTTTATACTTCCTTTGTAATGCCGTTCTTTTTTTCTTTTGAAAGTCCACCTGCCATATGGTCTATCTTTCCTTCTAAAAAAGTAGCACGTTTGATAGAGTCATCCCCAAATTTACTGCGAATAGCATCTATAGCTGTATCTAGCTTAGCAAGTTTCCTGTTCTTTTCATATTTTAAATAAGTATCTTGCTGCTTTTTGCAAGATGAGCTTATTTGTTTCATCTGAAATTGATTACTTTTAGTATTAGTATCATTCCTCAATGACTGGCTATTTTGTGACTCTTCATGTTTGGTATTAGGTCTTGATAATTGATTATTTTTTGATGGACTATATAAACTCTCCTGCTCAAATAAGGTTATTTGATGGATATTGGCATCTGTTAGCTTCGTTGTGTGTACACCTAGCTGTCTAATAGGTGTACGGCCATCCCATAACTTTTCGAATATTTCACAGGCACATTCATAAATCTCTTGTGTATGGCATGTGTTAGTCTTAAGCGTCATCTGTTTTGAAAAATGTACAAAGTCATGGTCTACTAAACCTACTGAAATACAACTTGCTTCCATATGGTCTGCCCTAAGGCGGCTTGCTACTGTTTCACTTAATGAGAGTAGGACTCGCTTTGCCCCTTCTATGGTGTCTACATCATAAGGAATGGTCATAGAATTGCCATAGCCTTTATTGGGTGCAGCTACTTGTTCTACAGGCGTTTCATCGATACCATGAGCATAACGGTAGATAGTCTCTCCTTGCTTTTTGAGATGCATTTTGAGTAGCTTAACGTCTGCTCTTGCCAAATCACCAATTGTTTTGATTCCTAATAATTTTAGTGTTTTCTCTGCACTTCTTCCCACGAAAAACAGTTCTCTTACAGGTAGTGGCCACATTTTCTTTTCAATTTCATGAGGAAATAATGTATGTACCTTGTTAGGCTTTTCAAAATCTCCTGCCATTTTTGCCAGTAACTTATTGTTGGATATCCCAATATTGACTGTAAATCCAAGCTCATTATAAATTCTATCCTTAATTAAATGAGCCACTTGAATAGGGTCACCATATAACCCTTGTGTTCCCGTCATATCCATAAACGCTTCATCAATAGAGTATTGCTCTACTATAGGGGTATATTCCCTTAAAATTTTCATAAAAGCTCTAGAGCACTTCACATAAAGCTCGAAGTTTGGTTTGACAATCATAAGCTCTGGACACTTTTTGAGCGCAGCAACAATAGGCTCACCTGTTTGAATCTGATAAGCCTTGGCTGGTGTTGATTTGGCTAAGATAATACCTTTTCTTTTTTCTCTATCCCCACCAATAGCTGAAGCAATCTCTCTTAAATCAACCTCTTCTCCTAATATATCCTTTCGATAACTTGCCTCCCAGCTTAAAAAAGCTGAGTTTACATCCACATGAAATATAATTGTTTCTGCCACTTCTACTACCTTTCTTATTTTTTATTACTCTTTTACCTATGTGATATATCCCTTATCTATGTGTTACACTTTTTATTTACATGCTCACTATTGCTTTATGTCTATATTCTTTATTTCTTTTGTTTCCCTACTATCCATAAATAATCTTCTTCATAATCCATCTATGACTTTGAACCTGATAGCTCACTTCTACTAACTGCTCTCTATCTTCGATTTTAATTTTACATCCGTATTCAAAAGTCTGAATACCTGCTTTATGACTTTCACTTTTGTAAAGTAATTCTTTAATAGAGGCTACAAGCATCTCATGCCCTTCCCCTTCTATTCTAAACTTAATCGGAACAATCTCCCCTAATGTATTACAACAAGAAATCATTTCTATTGGTTTATTGATATTCCCCATCTCTATCTCTCCTTGTAAATATAAACTAACAACCAAAGTGGTTACATCTTGGGCAAAATAAATAAATGATGATACTTAAATTATACCCACGCGCACCGAATATATGTTCGATTTTTATTATATCAAGAGAGGCATTTTTTGTAAATCTTATAATTCCTATTTTCTACTCTTTAAGCTATTTAAATCTTTCAACTACAACCTGCTAGTTACTCTGATGAAAGCTACTCTTAATTCTTTCATTTTTTCCATATTCTGTAACCCTAAATACTTATCCTTCATATAATAAGAATAGACACACTTTTTATTGCAACGGGAGGGCTGCTTATGAAAAAAGAATACACTTGTTGCGTTTTTTCGATACTTGTCCTATTATTAGGCATCATCTTTTCTATCTCAGGCTTTGTCCTGGAAACACTTCCACTTTCCAGCAAAAGTGCACTTTCAATCTGTTCCTTTGCCTGCATTTTTGTAGGTATTGTACTTTTTGCTGTTCATCATAAAAAATATATCGCCATCAAAAATCTACTTTCTGGCAACACTCCAGTTATTGCACGTTGGACTTATCCTATTAATAGCTCCGAAACTGTGAATCGCTTTATGAAAGAAGAAAAGCACTATTCTATCGCTACAGCTACATTAATTCTTATCCTCTCTCTTATCTTTTCTCTCATATTTGCCTATAGTGGTGGCACCTATGTTCTATATCTCGGCTACATCTTCGCTGTTCTTTGCCTTCTTATTTTTATTATTGCTCTGAGATTTATTAATGCCTATTATGCTGCGCTTGCAAAAACTGAAAACACCGTTATTTTCGGTGAAGATTGTATTTATTTCATTGACGAACTCACTCAACTGACTCGTTCTTTTCATCTTTTAGAAGACATTAATATTTATATTGGTAAAGAAAATCTACTCATTTTTGAATATGGTTTTGGTGACTTAGACGATTCTTCATCTTTTACTTTAACTGTGCCTATTCCACCTGATAAACTCAATATTGCCATTCATCTCAAAGACTATTATCGTTCTGTTCTCCACTCTGATGACCAGTAACTTCTGTCTATCAACCTTCTAGTTTTATGTGAAAAGCAGAACTTTATGATAGATTTTTTCTTGAAACATACGTACTTTATTCAAAACGATATATCTATGTAATAGCACCTTAAAACTTATATTCATACATTATTATTTTCGATGATAAAAAAGATGCTTGGTATAAATAATGACGCAATTAATTCAGCTTTGTAGCAATAAAAAATAGGAACGATTAAGACTGATTGTTTGGTCTTCTTCGTTCCTATTTTGCTATTTCCTTTGTTTACTTATGATTTCTTCTATTTTTCTCTATTTCTCTTATTGATATCATCTTTTTTGTAGTGAACTTGTTAATTTTTACTTTGGAGCATTTCTTTGATATAACCTAAGTTACCACCTAATACTCTAATTGAATTCATAACGGCAATTAGTGACACCCCAACATCCGCAAAAATTGCTAACCACATATTTGCAATGCCAAATAAGCTTAATGCCATAACAATAAATTTAACCCCTAATGCAAAAACAATGTTTTGAGTAACTATTTGTCTTGTACGTTTGGCAACTTCTAATACATCCGCTATTGATGAAAGTTCATCTGTCATCAGTACCACATCTGCTGCTTCAATAGCTGCATCACTACCTACACCGCCCATAGCAATTCCGATATCTGCTCTGGCTAAAACTGGCGCATCGTTGATGCCATCTCCTACGAATGCTACTTTGCCTTCTTCAAGGATAGATTCTAACTTTTCAACTTTATCCTGTGGTAAAAGTTCTGCATAAACTTGGTCTACGCCAACTTCTTTTCCAACCTCATTTGCAATTTCCTTTTTATCCCCTGTAAGCATGACTACCGTTTTGATGCCACGTGCTTTTAATTTACTAATCGCTGATTGACTATCTTCTTTAATTTGATCTGCTACCACAATACAACCAAGTGCAGTTTGATTCTTTGCTACATAAACATAAGAACCAAGATAATCTACCTTTGGTAATTGGATATTGTATCTTGCCATTAATTTTTCATTTCCTGCCAAAATTTGCTCGCCTTGAACTGTTGCAATAATTCCTTCTCCACTAATTTCTTTTAAATCAGAAACTTCAAGATAAACTTTACTGTTATAAGCTTCTACAATAGATCGTGCAATTGGGTGATTTGAGCTTTGCTCTAGGCTTGCCGCATAGTGTAAAATATTTTCTTTTGTTTCGTTCATTTCTACAATATGGGTAATTCCAAATTTCCCTTTAGTAATTGTTCCTGTTTTGTCTAATACAATTGTATCAATTCCATTAAGCTCTTCTAAATAGTTACTTCCTTTAATCAGAACGCCTTTATGTGCTGATGCCCCAAGCCCTGCAAAGAAACCAAGTGGTACAGAAACCACTACTGCACATGGACAAGAAATAACGAGGAAGATAATACTTGAGTAAATCCACTGCTCCCAATTGCCTGTAATAATAGATGGTACAATAGCTGTGAAAACTGCTAAACCTACTACAATTGGTGTATACCATCTTGCAAACTTTGTAATAAAGTTCTCTGATTTAGATTTTTTACTTGTTGCATTTTCAATGAGTTCTAAGATTTTTGAAACTGTACTATTTTTAAAGCTTGTTGTCACCTTAACTTTAAGGACACCTTCTTTATTAATCGAACCACTTAATACCTCACTACCAACAGTAACAGGTGTTGGTACTGCCTCTCCTGTTAACATTGATGTATCTAATAAACTTGTTCCTTCAATAATCACACCATCTAAAGGTAGTTTTTCTCCTACTCTTACTTCTAAAATATCGCCTACTTTAACTGCCTGTGGGTTAACCACTTGCTCTTTCCCTTCTCTAATCACTCTTGCAAAGTCTGGTCTGATATCCATTGCTTTGGCAATTTCTTTTCTAGAATAACCAACAGCTTTCCCTTGCATGTATTCCCCAATTTTATAGAAAATCATAACAGCAACAGCTTCTGGATATTCTCCTATGATAAATGCTGCTACTGTTGCAAGTGTCATAAGAAAGTTCTCATCCAACATTCTACCTTTTAAAAGATTCTTAGCCGCTTGCCATACGATATCATAACCTACACAAATATAGGCGATGATAAAGAAAAGATTTATATCCGTAATGATTCCTACACCTGCTAAAAGAATGCCACCTATGAGTAACCATTTTTCTTTATCCTGCATCTTTCCCTCATGGTTATGATCATGGTTATGATCATGATTGTGCTTATGTGTTCCATTACAGCATTTCATCTCATTTGCTGTGGTTGCTCCAAAACAGTCATTGTGCCTATGTTCATGATGATGTTTTACTCCACAACATCCATATTCCTTATCATATCCGAGAGGTTTATATTCTTCTTCATCTTGTTCAATTAAAACTTTAACGCCTTTTTCAATGCTATCAGCTAACTTTTCAATTTTAGTTCTTAAAGCTTCAATATCCTCTTCATGGCTGCTGATATTTAATCTTCTTAGCATAAAGTTAAGCTTTGCTTCCTCAATATAATCCTGCTTATTAAGTGCAACTTCAATCTTATTCGCACAGTTGGCACAGTCTAAATCTCTAATCTGAAATGTATACTTCATTCCCCTCACCTCTTTTTATAATTTATTTATATAAACCACTTTATATATGAATGATTGTTCATATGTTTTGTTAATATCATGATATGACCGTTCAAAAGATTTGTCAACTCAAATTTGAATATTTCCTTAAATAATAAAAACAGGTGGCCTTGTCCACATAGTTTATGTTTTCATTTCCATCTGTTTTATACTCATTCTCCCTCGCCTTTCCAATCCCATTAAATTACTGTATAATTTGGGATAGAATTTTAATCAACATTTAAGGGAGGCCTATTATGAACACTGAATTAACGCATAAGCTTTTAGACTTCATTGATGAAAGTCCAACAATGTTTCACGCAACAACTGCTTGCATCAAGCGTTTAGAATCTGCTTCATTTAGCTTTTTAAATCCTTCTGCTGCTTGGGAGTTACAAGTTGGAGGAAAATATTATACAACAATCAACGATTCTGCTATTATTGCTTTTTGTATTAATGCTGATGATGTGGAACAAGAAGGGTTCAAAATCATTGGAACACATGATGATGTTCCTGGCTTTAGAATCAAACCTAATGCGCAAATGCAAACAGAAAACTATATCAAATTAAATACTGAAGGTTATGGCGGTGCAATTCTTAGTACTTGGTTTGACAGACCACTTTCTATCGCTGGTCGTGTAGCACTTAAATCAGATAACTTATTACGCCCACGCACAGAACTAGTTGATGTGAATAAACCTATTCTGATTATTCCTAGCTTAGCGATTCATATGAACCGTGAAGTGAATAATGGTGTTAAAATGAATAAACAAAAAGACACATTACCAGTGTTAACTTATACAAACGAACCCGTTAAGGAAAACCTTATTCTTGAACTACTTGCTGATACACTTAAAGTTTCAGTTGAAGATATTCTAGATGCTGATCTTTATCTTTACCCATATGAAAAAAGCATGTTAGTAGGGTTAAAGGAAGAGTTTATCTCTGCACCTAGATTAGACGACCTTTCTATGACTTATGCTGGACTTGAAGCCATTCTTAACAACACTTCTAAAAAAGGAATTTCTATGTTCGTTTGCTACGATAACGAAGAAATTGGTAGCCATACAAAACAAGGTGCTGATTCTCCTTACTTAATTCGTACAATCGAACGTATCTTACTTGCAATGGGTAAATCTCGTGAAGCTTTATTTATGGCTCTTGAAAATTCATTTATGCTTTCAGGAGATGTGGCTCACCTTTCTCATCCAAACTATATGGAAAAAAGCGACCCTACAAATCCAGTACTTCCAGGCAAAGGTCCTGCTATTAAAGTAAATGCAAACTTTAGCTATACAACAGATAGCGATTCTTATGCTGTATTTGCTGGTATTTGTAAGGCAAATAATATTCCATTCCAAGTATTTGTTAACCGCTCAGATGAACGTGGTGGGTCAACAATCGGACCAGTTGCAGCAAGTCACTTAGGTATCCGTTCTGTAGACATTGGAACACCTATGCTTTCAATGCACTCTGCTAGAGAATTAATGGCTGCTGACGATTTTATTTATACAACTGAGGCGATGAAAGCTTTCTTCAGTATTTAAATCACTTTATATAAACTCACAAGACGCTCTTGTATTAACTGATTTAAACTCAATTAATACGATAGCGTCTTTTCTTATTATTTTTAAATTCTCACTAAAAACGCTAAATATCTTTTTTATGATGACCAAATTACTTTAGTTTATCCCCTAATGCTTTCCTATAATTTGCCCTTTTTCACAAACTTTTGGCTAGTTTGAATAAATTTGGAATGTAAAAGAAGGAAAAAATTTATCTCTTTGCTTGTATTTAATTTTACTTTTTATTATATAATAATATAGTGACTATTCATACATTTTAAATATTTCTATTTTTTAATAGGATAACTATTATCTAAACTATCATTACTTAAGGAGGTATAACTATGCCATATGGTTTCAATAAAGAAAAGTTCAAAAGCGAGATTGTAGACCATATTAGAAACTTCTCAAGAAAAACATTAGAAGATGCGTCTCCACAAGAAATTTATCAAGCAGTTGCATTTGCTGTGCGTGACGTCATCACAGATGACTGGATTGAAACTCAAAGAGCTTACACCAATAATTCACCTAAGATTCTCTACTACCTCTCAATGGAATTTTTAGTAGGTCGTGCCCTTGGTAACAACCTTGTAAACATGGGTATTCTAGAAGATGTAGAAGAAGCATTAAAAGAACTCAATCTTGAAATTGATTTGGATGTCATTGAAGATCAAGAACCAGATGCTGGTCTTGGTAATGGTGGTCTTGGTAGACTTGCAGCATGTTTCTTAGACTCTCTTTCTACTCTTTCTTATCCTGCATATGGCTGTGGTATCCGCTATAACTATGGTATCTTTAAACAAAAAATTGAAGATGGTCACCAAGTAGAATATCCAGATGACTGGCTTGCTAACGGTAACCCTTGGGAAGTTAAACGTAATGACAACGCCCAAGAAGTTAAGTTTGGTGGTCGTGTAGAAACTTACATGGATGACACAGGTCGTCTTCGTTTTATTCAAAAAGACTATGACTCAGTTCTTGCAATCCCTTATGATATGCCTATCGTAGGTTACAAAAATGCTTACATCAACGGCCTTAGATTATGGGATGCAGAAGCACCACAAAAGTTTGTCCTTCAATTCTTTGATCAAGGTGCTTATGAAAAAGCTGTTGAACAACAAACTTTAGCCAAAACTTTAGTTGAAGTCCTTTATCCAAATGATAATCACTACAAAGGTAAAGAACTTCGTTTAAAACAACAATACTTCTTTGTATCTGCTACTGTTCAACAAGCTGTAGCTAAATTCAAAAAGACAAATAACAGCATTTATGCACTTCCAGATAAAGTTGTATTCCAAATGAATGATACACACCCATCTATTGCTGTTGCAGAACTTATGCGTATCTTACTTGATGAGGAAGGCTTAACTTGGGAAGATGCTTTTGATATTACATGCCGCACATGCGCTTACACCAATCATACGATTATGATTGAAGCACTTGAAACTTGGCCAATTGATTTATTCCAAAGATTACTTCCACGTATTTATCAAATCATTGAAGAAATCAATAGACGTTTCTGTATTGAACTTAGAGAAACACATCATATGCCAGAAAACATCATTCACAATATGAGCATCATCAGTGAAGGTCAAATCAAAATGGCTTACCTTGCAATCGTAGGTAGCTTTTCTGTTAATGGTGTTGCTGCTATCCATACAGAAATCTTAAAGACTAATGTCCTAAAAAACTTCTATCAAGTTTATCCTCATAAATTCAATAATAAAACAAATGGTATTACACAAAGACGTTGGTTAGGTCATGCCAATAGAGGCCTTGCAAACCTTGTTAGTGAAACAATCGGTGAAGGTTGGTACACAGACCTTTCTGAGCTTAAGAAATTAATGCCATATAGTAAAGATGCAGCATTTATCCAAAAGTACAGCGATATCAAACAACATAATAAAGAAAGACTTGCACAGTATGTTAAAGAACATAATGGTATCATCTTGAACACAGACTCTATCTTTGATGTTCAAGTTAAACGTTTACATGAATATAAACGCCAATTAATGAATGTCCTTCACATTATGATGCTTTATAATGAAATCAAAGCAAATCCAAACGGTAATTATGTACCACGTACCTTTATCTTTGGCGCGAAAGCTGCTCCTGGTTACACAAGAGCAAAACTCATTATTAAACTTATCAACTCTGTAGCAGACCTTGTAAATAATGATCCTGCTACTAAAGATTTATTAACTGTAGTCTTTATTGAAAACTACTGCGTATCTAATGCTGAAATCATTATTCCAGCAGCCAACGTTAGTGAACAAATTTCTACTGCTAGTAAAGAAGCATCTGGAACAAGTAACATGAAGTTTATGTTAAATGGTGCTCTTACAGTAGGTACACTAGATGGTGCAAACATTGAAATCTTTGAAGAAGTTGGCGAAGATAATATCTTTATCTTTGGTTTAACTTGCGAAGAAGTCCTTTCACTTTATGCTTCAGGACAATACAATCCATGGGATATCTACAACCATGATGAAGCAATTCGCACAGTCCTTAAAGATTTAATTAATGGTCGTCTCTGTCCAAACAACCAAAATATGTTTACAGAGATTTATGAATCACTTCTTAACCGCGCAGGCAACCATGCAGACCAATACTTCATTCTTAAGGACCTACGCAGCTACTACAATATCCAAAAAGAAGTGGAAAAAGCATATCTCGATCAAACAACCTGGAATCAAAAAGCAATTATCAATACAGCTTGCTCAGGTAAATTTAGTTCAGATAGAACAATCAAACAATATGCTGAAGAAATTTGGGGACTCACTCCACTTTATTCTCAAAAATAAATCGGATATCATTTTGATATAATAAAAGGCATACCTTAAACATTATTGTGTAAGGGTATGCCTTTTCTATATTCACATTTTCTCTATAATCTCTCCTCACCTATATGGTATAATAGAGCTATCTCATTCGTAAAAAGTAAAGGGGTGTATTACATGAATCCAAAAATTCTAGTTGGTATCACTATTCAAGAAAATAGCCGTCGCTTAATTGACGAAGGCCATAGACTTTCCAAGGAGCTTAATGCACCACTTCATATACTACATATTAGAAAAGGTGAAACGATTTTTGATCATCCTGATAGTAGTAAGCTATTAGACGAACTATTCACTTATGGTGGTGAATTAGGTGGCGAAGTGCACTTTGTATGTGGGGATCATGTTTTTGATACCTTCCGTACTTTTATAAAGGATAACCATATTACACATCTTGTAATTGGTGAGACATCTGCTACGCTTCAAACCGCTAAACCTTCAGTTCATGATAGGTTAACACATACATTAAGCGATATTGAAATTGTAGTATTACAAAGAACCAGCGAGGCTATTTAATCACGTTAAAAGCTTTACAACTAAGCTTTTAACGTGATTGGAGTCAACGCTCTTGAGTGAAACACTCTATCCAAAATACTTCAACATCATCTTAAGGAGAGTTTTAAATGCTAACGCTTGCATCTAAACTCTCCTTTTTGTATTTGCTATTTTTAATCCTATTTCAATGCTCTTCTCCCCTGTGCATAATATCTTTGCATTCTATCATTTATCTTCTATTTAATATCCACATTCTTTGCTTACTTCTTATTTAACATCCACATAATCCTTAGTAAAAATTTAGCCTTTTTGTTATCTAAAATGGGCATTTGTGGTATACTACAAAATAGATTAAATATGTTGCTATAATGATGGGAGTTTAATAATGGAAACAATCATTATCTCAAATACAAACGACTTACAACAAGCAGCCGACATTTTACAAGAAGGCGGACTCGTTGCTTCTCCAACAGAAACAGTATATGGTCTTTGTGCCAATGCATTAAATGAAGAAGCCGTAAAAAATATTTATAAAGCAAAAGGTAGACCTAGTGACAATCCTCTTATTGTACATATTGCTGATTTAAGCATGTTACAACCCCTTGTTACTGAGATTTCCCCTATTGCCAAAACTTTAATGGATCACTTTTGGCCAGGTCCTATGACTCTAGTTTTTAAGGCTAGCAAAATTGTTCCTAAAGTAGTAACAGGTGGTCTAGATACTGTGGCAGTACGTTTTCCTTCAGACCCTACGATTCAAAATCTGATTAAAACGTCAAAACTTCCACTAGCAGCGCCTAGTGCCAATACATCTGGTAAACCTAGCCCTACTAATTTTACACGTGTATATGAAGATTTAAACGGAAAAATCGATTGTATCATCCAAGGCGGTAATTCTGCATTTGGAGTAGAATCTACTGTTATTGATACAACGAGTGAAATTGCTACAATTTTACGTCCAGGTGGTGTGACTTTTGAAATGCTTGAAGAGGTTCTCGGTAACGTTATGATAGACCCTGCACTTGGTCACAAATTAAAAGAAGGTGAGGTGCCTAAAGCACCTGGTATGAAATATACGCACTATGCACCAAATGCTGAAGTAATTATTGTTAAAGGTGAAAAAGATAAAGTCATTGCCAAAATCAATGAACTTGTTCGTGAAGGTCAAAATTTAGGCAAAAAAATTGGTGTCATGGCTACAGATGAGACACTATCTTTATTTAATGCAGACACCATTTTTAGTGTAGGAACAGAAAAAAATCCTACAACCATTGCCGCTAACCTATTTGAAGTTTTAAGAAAGTATGATGATGAAAAGGTCGATATCGTCTATACTCTTGCGTTCCAAACAACAGGTATTGGTGGCGCAATTATGAACCGTTTAGAAAAATCGGCTGGTTATCACTTTATCGAAGCTTACTAGCATAATTGAATGTTAATGAAGATATTTCAGACTATTAATAGCCAATAGCCTAATTTATTACTCAAATTACCAAAGACTATTCGCTACTATAATACTTTTATCGACAGATTTCTGTTTAATAAATGTAAAAAATGTATTATAGTATAAAGGAATGTGTTAGTTTAATAGATAATAAATTTTTCGGAGGATTGATATGATAGCAATTGGATGTGACCATGGTGGTTTTGCATTAAAGCAAGAAATTATTGAACACTTTAAAGCAAACAACATTGAATTTAAAGATTTTGGATGCTATAGCACAGATTCTGTGGACTACCCTGATTATGCTAAGGTAGTTTGTGAGTCAGTACTTAATGGCGAATGTGAGAAAGGCGTCCTTATTTGTGGTACAGGTATTGGTATCTCTATCGCAGCAAACAAAATGCCTGGAATTCGTTGTGCACTTTGTCACGATGTATTTTCAGCAGAGGCAACTCGCGAACACAATGACACAAATGTTATTGCTTTAGGAGGCCGTATTATTGGTCCTTCTCACGCTATAAAGGTTGTTGATACATGGTTATCAACTCCATTCTCTAATGATGAGAGACATATTAGACGCATCGAAAAAATTGAAAACAGATAATTATTTTTAGGAGGCATTGACATGGAAAACGTATTTATTATGGATCACCCACTTATTCAACATAAAGTAGGACGCTTAAGAAGCAAAGATACAGGTTCTAAAGAATTCCGCGAATTAGTTCGTGAAATTGCTCAACTTATGTGTTATGAAGCTACTCGTAACTTACCTTTAGAAGATTACACCGTAGAAACACCAATTACAACTGCTACTTGCAAACGTATTGCTGGTAAAAACTTAAGCATCGTTCCTATCTTACGTGCTGGTCTTGGTATGGTTGATGGTATGTTAGATTTAATTCCTACAGCTAAAGTAGGTCACATCGGTCTTTATAGAGATCCTGAAACACTCAAGCCAGTAGAATACTACTGCAAACTTCCTAAAGATGTAGCAGAAAGAGATTTCTTCGTACTTGATCCAATGCTTGCTACTGGTGGTTCTGCTGTTGCAGCTATCCAGTTCATCAAAGACAGAGGAGCAAAAAACATTAACTTCCTTTGCTTATTAGCAGCTCCAGAAGGAATCAAAGCACTTCAAGAAGCTCATCCAGATGTAACAATTTATGCTGCAGCTCTTGATGAAAAATTAAACGAACACGCATACATCACACCAGGTCTTGGTGATGCTGGTGATAGATTATTTGGAACCAAATAATCAAACTCTTACAATGCACCGGTTGTCATAGTTGACAATTCGGTGCATTTGTTATAAAACAATAGAAGAGTATGTAGCCACTTTAACTAGTATTAAAGCTTTAATTTAAGCAATTTGTACATACTACTTTAATCAATTGTGAATACATTGTGATAAATGAGTATACACTAATACTACTCATATATGTTTTACATATTTAAGGAGATGAAAACTATAGTGGGCAATTTAGATTACGCTATTTTATATGCTATCGCCTTTGTCTTAGCATTTTTAATTGCATTTTTCATGACACCATTAGCCAAAAAAATTGCTTTTAAAGTTGGGGCAATTGCAAAACCAAGAAAACGTGATATGCACAGCAAACCAATCCCTCGAATGGGCGGTATTGCTATTTTTGCTGGATTTATGATTACCTTTTTATCGGTTATTTGGTATCTACCTATTGTAAATCTTAAACAAGTTATTGGGATTTTCTTAGGTTGTACAACTATTTTCCTTTTAGGATTTTTTGATGATATTTATGAGCTTCCTGCTAAGCCAAAATTCCTCATTCAAATTTTAGCAGCTACTATCGTGGCTCTATTTGGTGTTCGTATTGACTTTATTACGATCCCTTTCTTCGGAAATGCAGAACAAGCTATGTCTTTCCTATCAATACCTGCAACAGTTATTTGGATTGTAGCAATCACAAATGCTGTTAACCTTATTGATGGTTTAGATGGATTAGCTGCTGGAGTGTCTTCTATTGCATCACTCTGTCTAATGATTTTATCTATTTATGTAGGCTATCCACAAGGTGCATTACTTACTGCAACACTTGCTGGAGCATGCATGGGATTCTTACCATATAACTTTAACCCTGCTTCTATCTTTATGGGAGATACAGGTTCTACCTTCCTTGGTTCTACTTTAGGTATTACTTCTGTTATGGGACTTTTAAAAGGTTATACTGTTACAACAATCTTCATTGCTGTATTAGTACTTGGTCTTCCAATCTTCGATACAAGTTTTGCTATTATTCGTAGATTTTTAGCTGGTAGACCTATTATGTCTCCTGACCGTGGGCATTTACACCATCGTCTTGTAGACCATGGCTATTCACAAAAACAAGCTGTTGTTACTTTATACGGTATTAGCGGAGTCCTAGGCTTATCTGCTATTGCTTTCTTCAACAGAAATCTTAAGTTTGTACTTATTGTTTTCGCTATGATGGGCATTCTATTCTATGTAACAGTAAAAACAATGTCTGCTCATGAAAAAGAGCAAGAACATGTTCCAGATCATACTGAAGAAACTACTACCGAGCAGGCTCAAGCAAGTACTACAGATGCTAATCAAGAGCAATCTCAAGCAAATGCTACAGATGCTAATCAAGAGCAATCTCAGGTAAATACTACAGATGCTAACCAAGACTTATAGATACTTACTAATGCTTGTACTATAAAAGTTTTTGTAATATACATCTTATAAACTAAAACCATGCAAAAAACTCCTTTCAGAAGGAGTTTTTTTATTGAAATCTCACTCTTTCTAATAAAAATAGAAGATGCTATACTTAATTTATATGAAATAAAAAAGGAGTTCTTTATAATGCCAGATATCATTACCCACTATATTTTTGGTCTAGATACTGCCCAGAATATTAAAAATACGCCACTTTATCCTATCATCAAGGAACATCGTGACTTATTTTTAATTGGCCTGCAAGGTCCAGACCCAATCTATTACCATGATCTTAGAAAAAAGAATCATAAAGCTTATATTGCTTCAAAAATGCATAATGAGAAAACAGGTGATTTTCTAGTCTCTGCTTTATGCCAAATCAAAAAATATGATATTGATTCATTAGAGTTTTGCCAAGGATTAAGTTATCTAAGTGGTTTTATCTGTCATTATATTCTAGATTCAATGGCTCATCCATATATCTTCCATCTAGGTGGAAGATATCAAGAAGATGTTCCTGAAACTCGTAAATATATTGGACTCCACAAGAAAGTTGAATTGGCTATTGATACAATTTTATGCGAAGAACGTTTCTCTATGAAAAGCTCAGATTTTAAAATTCATAAAACCATCCTAAAGAATATTGAGATTCCAAAATGTATTCTTTCTATGTTTGATGAAACGCTTTTCCTTAATTATGGTATTAATGGTGGTGGTGCAATCTTTAAAGATGCCTATGATGATATTCGCACTTATTATAAGATGACCTATGACCGCTTTGGTGCAAAGAAAGCTGTAGCTTCACTTATAACACCTATTCTACCAAAGTCTACTGCGCCTTTTGTTAGTACTTTTTCTTACTACAATTGTCTTAATGAAGATTTTGATTATATGAATCGAAATAAGCGCGTATGGCTACATCCTGTAACAGGTAATATTTATACATTTAGTTTCTATGATATTCTTAGAAATGCGAATAAAAAGAGCACTTCTCTTCTTCAATCAGCTTATGATTTTGCATCATCACAAATATCTGCTGAAGACTTTAGAACGATGCTCCCAAATATTTCTTACTTAACAGGATTATCAACGGATGATACACGTCCTATGAAGTACATTAGTAGTAACTATACATCTTTATAACATACAGAAAGAGGTTATTTATGCAAGTTTCTGCTTGCTTATATAACCTCTTTTTGTAGTATATATCTTTACTTATTTAAACGCCTTTTGGCTTTCAATGTAATTTCTCTTACCGCTTGTACAATAATTTTTTGATTTAAACTATTCACAGGATTAAATTTACATCTAATATAGTATCCCTCTACTTTTTCTACATATTTTTGTTCTATAATATCTGCCCTTAACACCATTTCTTTTTTTAATAATGTAAATACCATGGTTAATCTATTACTATCAATTTCTTCTTTAGTTTGTATCATCGCACCTGAACCTGAGATATTGATAAGTGTTGCATCACATTCTACAGGCTCAACAATCTTTATACTTCTCCTATACGGTACCCTCTTATAATCTCTCTGATTTAATTTATAAAATGATAGAATTTGCATTTTATAATAGCCTGGTTCACCTGAAATTGGACTCATTATTACGTCTCCACCATATTTTAGGTACTCAATATCCACTTTACCTTTTAACTCAAGAAACATTTTTTCATAAGTTAGTACATTATTTTTTCTCCCCATATCAAGTAAAACTTTATAACTATCCGTTCCATATTTACTTTTTATAATGATTGGTAATGCAACCTTTTTACGAGTGATTAGTTGCATGTTTAAGTTAAGCTTAAATATCTGACCTATTAAATGATCTGGTACTATCTCTTCCATCCTAAACCCCTCCTATACACATCTCTTTCTCTTCTGATTTATGAAATCTTCATTAAAGAAATACTTGAAGTCTGCTGATTAGTTAAAGTATCTAATATCATTCCCCTTTTACTGTAAAATATATAATTTTCAAACATTAATATGACTAATATTATACCATACCCTTATAACTATTCCATATAATATCTTGTCTAAAGCATATATCAATTTTTCTGCTTATGAACCCTATTCATTTAAACCAAAAAAACTGCTTACATGGAGCATATTCATCCATCTCCTGTAAGCAGTTTTTCTTATTATTTTAAATTAATTATTACGGCCTTATTAGTTGGGTCATGAAAAATTATAAGGTGTGTACTTTTCTTTATTAATCTCTATAATAGTTGATTAAGCATCCAGCTAAGATGATATCTCTTTCATCATCTGTTAAATCTTTTAATGTAAGATTAAATTCTTTGATTGTATCTCCTAATACATAGGCTTTGATTTCACTTACTTTGTTTTTAACGGCGTCTCTGATACCTGGTACAAAGATATAATCTCCATTTGTGAAGTTTAATTCTTCTTCTAATGTGAATGGTACCATACCCCAGTTAATAAGGTTTGAGCGGTATCTCTTAGTTGCGTATTCTCTTGCAATGTTTGCCCAGCCACCAAGCACTTTTTGGCATGATGCAGCTTGCTCACGAGCAGAACCGTCCCCTGGTTTATTTGCGTAAATTGTACTTCCTACGCCTGTTGCTTTTTCGTTAATGTTTTCAAATCCTGGGATTTGTTTTACTTTATCAAATGCAGCTTTTACTTCTGCTAATGCATCTGCTGGGTTACCACCAGCAAGTCTTGCTTTTTCTGCTTGTTGAAGTTCTTTTGCAAGGCCTACGTATTCTGGTACACGTCTTGAAAGTGTAAATTCTGCAAGACGAAGTGGGTTTGAACGGAAGCTTGATGTTTCTCCTGATGGAATAAGTTCATCAGTTGTTGTAACATCATCATGAATTTCTGCTACCACTTTTAATAATAAGTCATCTGTAAGATTAGACATTTCTGGCCAGTCTGTGATGTTTGGACCAAATTTAAGTTCTGCCTGTGCGTCTGGTTTACCTGCTCCAAAGTAGCAACGTTTGTCATAGATTGCTTTATCGAAGAAGTATTTTGGTTTTGTGAAGTTTGCATCGATATCTGTAGCTGCTGTTAATTTACCACCATTTAATGCTGTTGCAGCGATACTACGAGCATCCATTAATGCTACACCTGATAATTGTCCTTCACCTGGTTTAGAACCTTCACGATTAGGGAAGTTACGTGTAGAGTGACGAATGCTAAGGCCGTTGTTTGGAGGTACATCTCCAGCACCAAAGCATGGTCCACAGAATGCTGTACGAATTGTTGCACCTGCTGACATAAGGTCTGCAATCGCTCCATTTTTAACAAGTTCCATGAATGTTGGTTGACTTGATGGATAAACGCTAAGGGCAAATTCATCTGCACCAATTGTGCTTCCTCTGAGGATATCTGCTGCATCACAGATATTGTCATATGTACCACCAGCACAACCAGCGATGACACCTTGTTGCACCATTAAGCTACCATCTTTGATTTTATCTCTTAATGTGAATTTCACTTTACCATTGTTAAATTTAGCCGCTGCTTCAGCTTCTACTTTAGCTAAGATATCATCAAGGTTAGCATTTAATTCTTCAATTGTGTATGTATTGCTTGGGTGGAATGGTAATGCGATTGTAGGTTTAACTTTTGATAAATCTACTACGATTGCACCATCATAGTAAGCCACTTCACCTGGAACGAGTTTTTTGTATGCTTCTTTTCTACCATGCATTTCGAAGTATTCTTCTACTTGTTCATCTGTTGTCCAGATAGATGATAGACAGGTTGTTTCTGTAGTCATAACGTCAATACCATTACGATATTCTACATTAAGGTTAGCGATACCATCTCCAACGAATTCCATTACTTTATTTTTTACATAACCATTTTTGAATACTTCACCAATGATTGTAAGTGCAACATCTTGTGGTCCTACACCGATTTGTGGTTTACCTGTTAAATAAACAGCTACAACACCTGGTCTATTGATATCATATGTTTTCTTTAAAAGTTGTTTAGCAAGCTCACCGCCGCCTTCACCAATTGCCATTGTACCAAGGGCACCGTATCTTGTATGGCTATCTGAACCTAAGATCATTTTTCCACAACCACTCATCATTTCACGCATATATTGGTGAATAACTGCTTGGTGAGCTGGTACATAAATACCGCCATATTTTTTAGCTGCTGAAAGACCAAACATATGGTCATCTTCATTGATTGTTCCACCTACTGCACAAAGACTGTTGTGGCAGTTTGTAAGAACATAAGGAAGCGGGAATGCTTCAAGTCCACTTGCTCTTGCTGTTTGGATAATTCCAACATATGTAATATCGTGAGATGCCATGGCATCAAATTTGATTTTAAGTTTATCCATATTATCAGATGTGTTGTGTGCTTTTAAAATACCATAAGCTATTGTATTTTGAGCAAGTACTGCTTTATCTGCTGTTTGTACACCGTATTTTTGTTTTAATTCTTCTGCTACATTCTCATGATCACTTACTAAAGTTGTGCCATTTACTAAGTAAGCTCCGCCTTCATATAATTTAATCACTTTGCTTCCTCCAATGCCAAAATATTGTAAAATTTTATTGTTTATTCTAAATTATATCACACTAACTAGCTAGATTAAAATATCAAAGTAAAAACATATACTAAAAATACTCCTCTATGATATATCGTTTTATTATTTTAACTCTATATCATAAGAGGAGTATCCTACATTTTTCTATTCTCTTACTTTTTTTTCTCAGCCACAACTTGCTGTATAAAGCCTTCTACTGATACATGTCCCTTTATGAACCTACCTAATTCATAATTATATTTCTCCACCAAACTTGAATCTAATATTGGGTCATATGCTGTATGATACTCATTGGCTACAAATACTTTTTGGCATTGTTCTAAAAGCTCATGCTTTGTATCTTTTAAAATTTGATCCTTATAAGCAGGAAGCCCTACTTTACAATTTTCTACACAACGGTCAGAAATTTCTTTTACCATATCCACAAACAACTTCTGTACGTCCACATTTTCAATGGTTGTTTGTTTATTAAGTACAAATCCATCGGCATAACCTCCAATACCAGACTGCTCTATATGGTTTCTTGGAAATCAAATAATTCCATATTACAATACAGCACATTATTCCATCCAAAAACAGGCAAGCCATAAATCTTATCTTCAAAAGTATATTTATCTAATGTATCTTCATAAAGTTGATTGCTTAATTCCTCTATTACTGGCTTCGTAATATCTGCTATAACACCTAATTCTACTAGCTCTTCTAAGGGTCTATCACCCCATGAAAAAAACATATCTGGCAAACTATTAGTTCTACTCGCCTTGAATACCATATCATTATAAATATCCCTATTAAATACCTTAAACTTAAATGTAACATCTGGATACATCTGTTTATAAAGAAGTATTACTTCTCCTATAACATCTGCCAAGCTCCCTTCAATTGTCCATATTTCAAAGATTTCTTCTTGTTCCTGTGACTGAACTATAGCTTCCTCAAGCTTTTTCTCTATCCTATTATTAGTAATATTTATAAGTACTACTAATAATAAAAAAATGCTAATGAACACTACTAGTAAGATTCTATCTGCCCAATTTAGTTTTTTCACGTTCATCCCTCTATATCTTCAGACCTTAAAATTTTTTTGAGTTCAAACAGTTATTTTATTAGTAGGATTATAGCATTGTTACAATTTTCTTAGAATAGCTTGCATTGTTGTACTTTTTTGCATTCCTTTACCAAGGGATAAAAAATTTAATAATTGTATATTCATTTATTTTAGAATCAATCTCAATAATTTCATTTATATTTTGGATTTGATATAGTAAACTAATCCTTTGAATCGTAGATTTTAAACCAAATCCTGACTTATTCTCCAATCTAATGCCTTGCATAATATTTTGTTTAATCTCATCTTCCATCCCTTTTCCATTATCTCTAATAGTTAAGATGGTTCGATTATTTTCATAGTCAGCTTCTACGTGCATTTTAATTTCCAAAGGTTCATCCATCGTTTTAATACCATACTTAATGCTGTTTTCAACTAAAGTCTGCATAATCATACGCGGCATTTTTTTATTGTGGGTATCTGTATCCACTTCTACAGATAAATCTATTAAATCTGGATTTTTTAACTCAGTAATATGTACATACTCCCACATAATGGCAAGTTCCTGTTCTACCGTATTCATAGTATTCTCTTGTGTCAAACAGGCTCTATAATATTTAGCCAAACCTTTTACAAGCTTTAATGCTGTATTTTTATCCTCAACTGAGATTAAAAAGCTCACACTATTTAGAGTGTTAAATAAAAAATGTGGTCTAACATCTTATTTAAAGCGCCTGCTATAATGTATCCTTCTCTATATTTACTAGATATCTCAAATCTTGTAGATAGTGTCCCTTCTTCTGAAATACGGTTTGCCACATTACTAATTTGTTCTAATGGTGTAAGAACTACACGTCTTATACAAACTGTTATGATGGTCAAAAAAATCAAATTAATAATACAAAATGCAAGCATAACATTAATGAGGTTATTATTCTTAGGTCTTTCAATATAACGTCCTATAAAACGAATATCTAACTCATTATTCTTTACTTCTGCATAGCTATATTCTTTTTCCCAATTTTTCTTTTCTCTTCCTGTAAGTTGCCTATTCATGTACTTAGTATACGTTTCATATAAAGCTCTAGACGCTCCAAAGTTAAAGGCATTTCCTTCTTTATCTATCAATACTACTTCAAAATTATTTCTTTCAAGATATTCGTCTAACTTCTCCTGAACGAAATCCATATCTAAAAGGTAAAATATATAGCCCAATGCTTCTAAATGCGTTTTATCATTAATTCGCTTTGCCATATAAAGTGTTCTTGCATACTCACTTCCTACATAGTCATTAGCAATACCTATATAGCTTTCTCCCGCCTTATCATTAAGATTTTCGAAAATATGTAAAGAAAATTGATTAGAGCAGTTTTTCTTCTTCATGCTATTAAAGGTAATTTCAGATGCTGAAACACTCTCTCCTTTTAAATTCAATATATGAATCGATTTTACCCCTGTATTTTTTATCATCCAATCATTTAGGATATCCATTACCATCCCATTTTGTTCAAGTGTCTCTTTCTTCAAAAGGTCTATGACATGACTATTTAATGTAATTTCTGCTGAATGCTGATCTATATTCTCTATAATCAATTCCAAAAAATCTTCACACGTGTGTGTAATTTCTAATTCTTTAAGATATAGTTGAACTGAGCGTTCTTTGTTTGTCATCTCCTGATAAATTTTTAGTCCCAATACTATAGAAATAATCATAGTAAGTAGATAAATATATATAAGAATTCCCCGAAGACTTATTTTACGCAATTTCTTCCCCTCACTAAAGACCTCTTTTTTGGTCAAGATTTGCTTTAACTTGAAGTATTACTTTAGCCAACTCATCACTATCAACTGGCTTTAACATATATCCTGCAACGCCATATCTAATAGCTGTTTTTGCATACTCAAAATCATCATAAGCTGTTATTACAATAATTTCCTTAGGTTCTAAACTATTCTCCATCTCTCTCACCTCAGAAATGAAAGTGAGTCCATCCATAACAGGCATTTCAATATCTGTTATAATTAAATCTACCTTTTCTATTTCCAGCTGCTCTAATGCTTGCTTGCCATTTTGAGCAAGACAAGCTATCTCAAAACCTAACGATTCCCAATCTATCATTTTACTAAGTCCATTGCGAATAATCGGTTCATCATCCACTAATTGCACATAATACATCTATTTTCCCCAGCTCCTTTCTATCCTAACTTATAGATATATTTTATCATACCCTTTGGTACCTCAACATTAGACTTAGTTGCTCTAATTCCATCTAAAATGGACAATACTTTATCAGATTCTATATCTAAATTGAACATCATATAAAGTCTAACCTCTAATAAGCTTAGATAGATTTGCTTTTCATTCTCCCATTCTTCATAAGTTAAAACATTTTTATAAATTGATTCCACTATACTATTAATATGCTTAACGACTTGGTCTACCATATTATCATAAAGTAGCTCTACTGTATTAATAGAGACAAAACACTCTGCATATTTTTGTAGGATTTCTTCTAAAATCTCTTTTGTTTCATCATTTGTAAAATTACTATTTAGCTTAGAACGATTTATTTTAAAGTAAAGTTTATTCATATAGTAAGTTAAAAAGTTTTCAAAATCGCCACAGTTATTTTCTGGTTCAATAGCAAACAGAATACGGAAAAATAAATTCCATTGGAATTCCTCATTCATTCTTGCTTCAATATGCTTGCCTAATGTTCTTATATAGTTATTTTCATACTGCGGTTCTTCTTCAAACTCTAGTTTTTGTGTAAAATCAATCATATCCTCATCAATACAACGTACTTTTTCAAAACCACATAAAAAGCTTTCATCTAAAGTTGCATTGCCTTTGTTTAAAGCATCTCTAAAGACATAACGCACAATCGCTTCACAAGACTTTTTAAAGTCTACTAAAACGCCAATACTATCCTTCATACGCTTTGCAAAAATATCATAGACAACCTTGGCAAGCATCTTTTCCATTTGCTTTTCTTGAGAAACAAAGCTATTGTCCTCCACCTGTTCAAACTGGTTGGAGATTAATAATAACTGTTGGTCAATTGTTGATAAACTTGTCTTGATAGACTTCATAATATCCTTGTAAAATTGGTCTGCAATCACATAATTAAAGTTCTTATAAATAACCTTATGTTCAATCTCACCCCAGAACACATTGACAAGAGATTTAATCTGAAGTTCAAAATTAACCTGCTCATTACCATCTACATATTTGCCATCAATACGGAAAATCTTCATGCCATTCTTTTGTTCTTGAGGTTGTTTCATACCCAAGTTTAAAAAGATATTCTGATTTTGGCTGCTACGATAAAAATCACTATGTTGCTCACTTCTTTCATTAAAGGTTCTTTTGATAAATTTATAAAGATCTGTTTCATCCTGAATAAATCTACACTCAATACGAACTCCTATAACATCTGGTAAATGTTTAAAAAGCATCTCCTTAGTATTGTATTTTTGATAATATTGATTACGTATAATCTTCTCTTTTAAACTCTTGGAAGATTTTACCCGTGAATTTATATTTAAAAATCCCTTCTCTGCACTCATTAAGAGCTCTTCAAAGAAAAATTCTATCTCTTCTGCAATCTGAACTAAGCTTAATCGTCTATCATCTAGTTCTTGTAATACTTCATCTATAAAGCCAAATAGTTTTAATTCCATGTACTGTATTCACCCTCTTATCTCTAATTATGACCTTTTTCGCCTTACTATACTCTTATTAGATTAAGATATTATAAAATATGCTCTATCCTATCTCAAAACCAACCACTATATCATTAGCAACCTTTAACATTCTTCCAAAATTTATTCTACAATATTCCTAAGTAATACTCATAATATTCCTAAATACAATTTAAAAATTATATTACTTTATAAATTAAGTAGCCAAGCATATAAAAATGGCTAGGGTCCCATATCCCTAGCCATCTCTATATAAATTTCTACTCACAAACTATTCTGTTATTTTTAATCCTGCAATTTTTGCAAGTTCAATAATAGTGTTTTTTGATACTTTTTTGCCTCTATAGTCGATTAAATCATCCATACTACCATTAAAGATATCAGCTGGTTCGTATTTTTTTAAGATAATTGTATTATCGTCGACAAAAATTTCTAATGCATCTTTCTCATTGATGTCGAAGTTTCTTCTTAATTCGATAGGTAATACTACTCTTCCTAATTCGTCTACTTTTCTAACTACACCTGTTGATTTCACTATTATCCTCTCCCTTAAACAAGTTCTCATAATTTCTCATAATTTCTCATAATTTTCCATACCCTACCATTAAAGTACCATAATTAACCATTAAAGTCAATTAATTTTCGTATTTTTTTAGACTTTTTTAAATAAAAAGTAAACACCCTAATCCATAATATTTGTCGAAACTTGTTATTGTTCCATTTTTTCTGTATTTTGATGTATTTTTGTATACTAACTCCATTTACTCGCTTTATTTTTAAATGTCGTTTCTACTAGATTATTGTCACCAACCTCAATTGGAAATTAGCTTGTTCGAATTTCTATCATTTTCCCTTACTCTTTGCATATATTTATTAAGACAAGTTGTTTTCTGAAAGGTGGTATATATGCTTAATTATATCTGGAGCTTTATGATTATCTTTGCGGTTTTATTTTCTGGCTTTAGAGGTGGCATGGGTGTCGTTACAACCTCTGCCCTTACTGGTGCTGAGGAAGCAGTAACGTTATGTATTAAAATGTGCGGTGTTGTAGCAATGTGGATGGGTATTATGCGTATTGCAGAGAAGGCCCAGCTGATTGATATTCTAGCGATTAAAATGGCCCCTATCCTAGATTTTCTATTCCCTTCTGTACCTCGCAATCATCCCGCTCGTAAATATATTGCTACAAACTTCATCGCTAATTTCCTCGGTCTAGGTTGGGCTGCAACCCCTCCAGGACTAAAAGCGATGGTTGAATTACAGAAACTAAACCAAAGCAATGAATGTGCTACTCATGCTATGTGTATGTTCCTTATAATTAATATTTCGTCCATTCAACTTATTCCAATTAACACCATCTCATACCGGACGATTTATGGTTCCTCAAATCCAACAGAAATTATTCTTCCAACTATCATTGCAACCATCATTTCCACCTTAGTTCCTGTAATTTTTGCAAAACTGATGTACAAAAAGGGGGAACGCTAAATGACTATTTTAGTTCAAGCTTCTGACTGGATTATACCAATCATTATGGTTGGCATTATTGTTTATGGGATGTTAAAGGGTGTTAATGTCTTTGAAGCTTTCACAGAAGGTGCTCAAGATGGGCTTAAAGTAGTGGTAGACCTTATGCCCACACTTATCGGTCTGCTTGTAGGCGTTGGTATGTTAAGAGTTTCTGGCGCTCTTGACGCACTTTCCAATATGATTGCACCGCTTCTTAGTTTTTCTCATTTCCCTAGTCCATTGATTCCAACTGCTATACTACATTCATTTTCTTCTTCAGCTTCTACAGGCCTTATGATTGATATTTTTAAAACCTATGGTCCAGACTCTTTTATTGGACGCCTTGCCTCTATTATGTCTGGTTGTACCGAAACCATTTTCTATACTATGTCCGTATACTTGATGACCGTCAAAATTAAGAACAGCCGTTATATCCTTGCTGGCTCACTCATCGCTACGCTAACTGGCATTATTGCCGCTTACTTACTTACTATTAAATTTTTTGGACTGTAGTTTTGATTTTCCAACATACTTTTCTACCAAATTTTTAGACTATAATTTTTATTTGATGATATGTTTTTTTTGCTATAAATGTTATAATAGGTCTAGAATACATAGAGTTTGTTTTATAAATGAGATTTTAAGGAGAAATGCATATGTTTGGAAAAATTAAATCTCTCTTTTCAAGTTCTTCAGATGTCTATGAAAATGAAATTATGTATCATAAAAATGGTAAAGTTATGTATGAAGGTACTGTGAAAGGCGCAAACTTCCACGGACTTGGTAAGTACTATGCCGAAACAGGCGAACTGCGCTATGAGGGTAATTTTGTAAACGGATTACCTGATGGTAAAGGAAAATGCTTTTTAGAAGATGGCAGTACTTATGAAGGTGATTTACACAAAGGTGAGCGTACAGGAGTGGGAATTAAGCATTTCCCTAATGGTGATGTTTATGAAGGTCGCTTTATGAATGGCAATATGGAAGGCAAAGGCAAGCTTACCAAAGCTGATGGAACTATTTATGAAGGTAACTTCATCAAAAATCATCTCCAAGGCCAAGGCTCTCCTACTTCTCCAAACCGCGTAACTTATCCAAATGGTGATGTTTACATAGGTGAATTTACAGACACTGTAGAAAATGGACAAGGAAAACTCATGATTGCTTCAGGAACTTATGAAGGCCAAGTGGTTAATGGGCTTCCTAATGGCAAGGGTCATTTTATTTGGAATAATGGTTCCTCTTACTATGGTGACTTTGTAGAAGGTCAGATGACTGGTAAAGGGACGATTACCTATGAAAATGGCGAAAAATATATTGGTGAATTTAAAAATGGCTACAAACATGGTAATGGTGTGTACCAAGAAGTAAGTGGTAATCAATTTGATTGTGAATTTGCAGATGATCAACTTGTTTCAGCCAAGCATTAATCGTAAATAGAAAAAGCTCGTAATAGATGAACTTCATCCATTACGAGCTTTTAAATATTTTCCTATTTTATTTTTACTGTTTTTGTTTGTGTTTATCTCTAGTTTATTTTTATCAATCGTCTGGCTTATCCCATCTTGACTTAGTTTCGTTTTCGTATAATCTTCTTTATTAGATTTAATCATAAAACTAACGCAATATGCCAAAAATACAAGACTAAGTACACCATACATAGGATATAAAACCTCTACTAACTTAGCAAATCCTACCATTGAGAAAGGTGCAGCGAGTAATACAACTAAGAAAATTCCTTTGTTATAGGCTATATTAAATCGATTTTTAAGATAGTAAGATAGGCTGTACACATTTGAAACCTGAGAGGAGAACATCTCTAGCCACATGATTGCCAACATTCCTATCTGCAAAATCGGGCTAAGTTCCATCGCAATTGCCAAAAGCGGAATCTCATACATTGTTGGATGAAATGGATTAACAAGCATCAAAAACATAATATAACTTCCCAATAAAGTTAATACAATGCTCCCTAGTATAACCCCTCTTATAATTTGTTTAGGCTTTTTAATACTATTTGTTAGTGGTACAATGACCCCAATAATAGTTAAAATATTAAAGCTTACATAAACCAGTGTGGATGTCACTAGATTTGTCTTTTGCCTTGGAATAATCCTTATGTATTCAAGGGTAAATGCATGTGGATTTTGTCTGATATAAAATATAAAAATGGCAGATAGCACTACAACTAATGTGGGTACCACAAAACTATTTACTTCAAATAAACCTTCTGTATTACGCATCAAAAAGAAACTACTGATGAGGAACATAATGATGACACCAATCCATCTTGGTATGCCAAAGTATTGATATAAGATAGAGCCACTTCCTGCCAGAATAATTGATGTACTGCTAAACAAAAATAATGTCAGCACCAAATTTGTAAACTTAGCCACCCATTTAGGACAAACTAAATCAACAAACTCATCATATGATGATACATTATACTTTGCGGTAATATTTATAATCAGTCTGCTAAAAACAACATATAAAATCCCACATAATATCAGTCCTATAAAACCAACACTTCCATAGGTAGCAAAGAATTGATTAAGCTCTCTTCCAGAGCAAACACCTGCACCTACAATACTTCCAATAAAAATCATTGCAATTTGAATACTTAACTTTATATTTTTCATATCCTCCCCCCTCCACGGGCTTATCCTACTTCTATATATATATTCAAAGCCCCCTCAATTATGTTTATAAGCTTTGATAAAATCATTACATCTATAAACTTCTCATAGTTCTTTATCCCATATAAACATCCCCCTATTAAAATTATAAAAAGTAATGTCATTTTTTGTCGAGGTACATATTATATGAGTGAGGGACGCGTACTTCAAAATAAACAATAATAAATATGAGGGGGATTCTTATTATGGCTTGTTGTAATCAAAATTGTTCTTGTGGTTGTGCAAATAATGCTTCTGCTAACTCTAATTCTTATGGATGTAACTCTTGTGGTTGTAACTCTTGTGGCTGCACAAATAATGCTTCTGCTAACTCTAATTCTTATGGATGTAACTCTTGTGGATGTAACTCTTGTAGTTGTAACTCTTGTGGCTGCACAAATAATGCTTCTGGTAACAACTATGCTTGCAATTGCGAACGCCAACTTAGAAATTGTAGCCATGAACTTCGCAAAGCTATTAACGTTATCGAAGCTATCGATACTTTAGCAGATCGCTATCTTCATCATGAAATTGATTGGGATTTTTGTGGTCGCAACTCTAACAGAAACAACTCTTGTGGTTGTGCTCAAGCTGCTACAACAACATCTAACAACAACTGTGGTTGTGCTCAAGCTACTACAACAACATCTAACAATAACTGTGGTTGTGCTCAAGCTACTACAACAACATCTAACAACAACTGTGGTTGCGGATGCAGCAACAATTACTGGGGCAGATAGTTTACAGTTAATAAGCCTTGAGCAGGGTTCATCCTGCTCTTTTTTAGCTATTTTATCCTCCTTACTGCATATAATGTTTATAACTAGCTTTGATTCCTTATGATATATTCTTGATGATAGCTATCTTCTCCTTCTCATTACATATTTTTAATCATAGGAGGCGATTCTTATGAATACATCCAAAAATTCATCTACAAACCCATTAGAAGATTCATTAAAAGCTACAGTAAATAATCCTTTAGAGGTAATTGAAGTTTTTAGCAAAACTTATGATGCTACTACTGGTCTTATTCATGAACGGCTGAAAATCACTAATATCTCTTCCGATTATATCAATAATCTTAAGCTGATCATTTCTGACCAAGAACATGCTCTATTAGAACAGCAAGTAACTCGAGAACGTGGCAGCCTTTCCTTTGAGCCTACCACAAGTTGTTTGGAACTTGGTAACTTAGGTCCTGATGAATCCGCTTTTTTTGAATATAAATATAGTAGTAAATCGCTACCTACTTCATTTACTGACTGTATTTCCTTAACTTATGGTGATGCAGACAAAGCCTCTTTTCCTGAAAAAAAAATAGTAGAATTCATCTCGAATTCCACTACTAAATAACTCTAACAATATCTCAAAATAAGCCACCAGTAAACTTCTACGAATATCTTGTTTACTGGTGGCTTTCTATTCTATTTCTTCCTTTCCAAAAGGATTCACCTCTTCTTGATACAGCTTCAGGCTGATAAACCATCTCATAGTAGTGTGGCAACATGCTTTGATACAGTGAGTTTCTATATCGGTCATCAATTAGTAAAATAATCCCCTTATCTTCTTCTGTTCGAATCAGTCTACCTACTGCTTGTAAAACTTTATTCATTCCTGGGTAAGTATAGGCATAATGATATCCATCTTTGTTTACCTCATCAAAATAACCTTTAATCAGATCTCTCTCCAAACCAATCTGCGGAATACCAACACCCACAACAGCTACACCAATAAGCTTATCCTCTGTTAAATCAATTCCTTCAGAGAAAATCCCACCTAGCACGCAGAAGTTAAGGGTTGCTTTGGTTGTATCTTCAAAGTGACTTAAGAAATCCTCACGCTCTTCTTCAGACATAGTAGTGCCTTGTTTATATAGAGTGAAAGGATAGTCCATCATATCTTTTACATCGTATTCAATTGTTTTGTTTATTTCTTTTTCTCTATTCGAAAGTGCTTGCTCTTCTAATGATTTTACCTCACTTAATGTATAATCACTCTGATTTCTCCCTATACCATATCTCTGTAAAAAATGCTCATAAGTGTCCGTCATATATTTATACGAAGGGAAAAACACCATATAATGCCCCTTCTTACTTTTCATCATCTCTTCAATATAATCGCAAATCTTATCTAAGCTACTCTCTCTATCCTTGTAGCGTGTCGAAACATCTGCGGCTATCATTCTAAGTGCATGACGCTCCTCAAATGGTGATTCAAAATTATAGGCAATCTCATCTTTTCCGCCTAACATATCCTTAAAATAATCAATCGGTAATAAAGTTGCTGAAAAGAATATGGTACTCTTGCAATTCTTAGTTACCTCACTAATAGCCAGAGAAGGATCCATACAAAACTGTTTCATATAAACCTCACTACCATTGTGCTCGGCATAACAAATATAATGTTCGTCAAAAAGTTCATAGCAACGATTAAAATTATACGCTTCAAAATATAAATCCAGCAGTTCATTAGGAAGCTCGCTTCCTTTTTGAACCAACTTTTTATCACAAGCACCTAAAAATCTTCTAAGCAAAGTATAGAGATTCTTCGGTGCCTCTTTGCTAATATACACGCCTAAATCCTCAATATAAGTTCGCCTTATATCCAGTAGATATTCATTGATTTTAGTAAGCTCCTTCGTAATAGCAGAATGCTCTCTTCCTAGCAATTTCTTCACTGCCAGCACTTGTTTCTTAGAAATACCTGCTGAATACATCTCCCTCGCCCTATCCACCAAGTTATGCGCCTCATCCACCAATAAAATAAAATCATTATGATCCACAAAACGCTTAAGCCCAACATTTGGGTCAAAGATGTAATTATAATCACAAATCACCACATCCGCCCATACCGATAAATCTAATGCCAATTCAAAAGGACACACCTGATAGCGTCTTGCATACTTTTCAATCAGCTCCCTCGTTAGCAAGTTTTCCTTTGTAATGATTTCATAAACTGCCTCATCCACCCTATCATAATGCCCATTTGCCCACTGACAAAAGTCAGGATGACACTGCCTTTTATCACAGAAACAAATCTTATCCTTGGCAGTGAGCGTAATCGATTTCAGCTCTGCACCTTGCTTTTGCAGCTTAATAACACCTTCCTCTGCCACCATCCTTGTAATGGTTTTGGCTGTTAAATAAAATATTTTACTCCCTCTACCTTCACCCATAGCCTTCAGCGACGGAAACAAAGTCGATATGGTCTTACCAATCCCCGTTGGCGCATTAATAAACAACTTCTGCCCTTCTCTAATGGTTTTGTAGACACTCACAGCAACTTGTCTCTGCCCCTTGCGATAACTTGGAAAAGGAAAAGTAAGCTCCAGTAGAGAACCGTCCCTCTTTTTACACCAGTCCATATAAAAGCGAATCCATTTATAATATCTGCGCATCACATCCTCAAAGAATTCTTGTAACTCCCCATAAGGAAAGGCCTTTTGCAAATGTTTAATTTCTTTCGTTTCTATATTGTAATAAGTAAGTCTCACCTGCATCTCATGCAAATTTTTATCCTTAGCATAAAAATATGCATAGCACTTCGCCTGCGCCCAGTGAAGAGGATTAAAGTTTTCATCAATCGCCTCTAAAGGTGTAGTCGTCGTCTTAATCTCATCAATGGTCACAGAAACCAAATCTCTAATCACACCATCCGCTCTTCCCTCTATGACAAAAGTAATATCCTCAATCCTACGCTCATAAACCATGCGTACTTCTGCCTCATAGTTAGCCCCCATGCTCTCCTGGATTTTCTTGTGCGCCAGCGTCCCAATCACTGCACGATTGTTACTCGCCACACTTGTTTTAATACTACCCTGCCTTAATACAAACTCCACGAGCTCTCTTACCGAAATTTTAACCAGTCCTTCTGTGATTCGCATGATTTAGTGTCCTTTCTTTTAATCTCATCTTAAATATCAAGAAATGTAATCACACTCCTTTTTGTAATTACATTCATAATTTTTTATTTATCCGTTCATTTTATGTGTTTTAAGACTATCATACTCTTATTTTAACTTAATGTATACCTATAAAACTTAAAAGAGGCTATTGCCATCAACAACACTCTTCTCTCTCTAAAGCAAATTCTACTGTTGCTTGTAAGAACCCCATTTTACTCCTTTTTTACACAAAAAAGCTCCATAGCCAGTTGTCTTCCTCCTGTCTATAGAGCCTTTTTATTGATTCAATTTACACTCCGCTTATCGCTCGAGCATTATCTTCTCTCGATATCTGCGCCGAGTGCTGTTAATTTTTCTTCGATGGCTTCATAGCCTCTATCAATGTATTTTACATTAGAAATAGCAGTTTCACCCTCTGCTCTTAATGCAGCAAGTACAAGAGCTGCACCTGCTCTAAGGTCTGTGGCACTTACATGTGCACCTGTTAGTTTGTCTACACCTTCAATCGTTGCTGTACGACCTTCTACTTGAATTTTTGCACCTGTTTTCTTGAGTTCATCTACGTATTGGAAACGATTATCCCATACGCCCTCAATCATTGTACTTGTCCCTTCTGCAATACTGAGAAGAGTAGCCATTTGTGGCTGAAGATCTGTTGGGAATCCTGGATGCGGTAATGTTTTTACATTAGCACATTTTAAACAATCTCTAAGTTAGTTGTATCGTTACAAGTTCGTTTGAGTATTGTTGTACCTCCTTTGCATCATGATTAATTTCATTAAGTGCAAGACTCATCTCTTCTAATACTTTTGAGATTTCCATAATACTATCTGATGTTTCTTTACTATCTTTCATCGTTCCATCAATACTTTCAGCTACTTCTTTTACATGTCTTCTCAATCCTTGAATCAGATTTTGAGATTCTGAAATTTTATCACTTACTTTCTTCTGGAATTTCACCATTTGATCAAAGTCTTGTAGTGCAACTAATAATTTTTCTACATTATGGTCAATCATTTCCTCTGTATGATTAACAGCCTCTACCGAAGACTCCATACTTGTTTCTACTTTTCTAACAACCTCTTCGATATATTGCACTGAGTCTGCTGTTTGAGTTGCTAGTTTTTTAATTTCTGATGCTACTACAGCAAAGCTTTTACCAGATTCTCCTGCTCTGGCTGCTTCAATAGATGCATTTAAAGAAATCAAATTAGTTTCTTCTGATACTTCATTAATGATTTTTAGTGCATTACTAATCTCTGATGTACTCGCTTTTAATTCACTAAACTGTTCTTTAGATTTTTGGTTTTCCACCTTAAGCTCATTCATCTGATTTGTTAGATTTTGCATATTTTCTTTATTTTTAATCGTAAGTTCGCTCATTTGGCAAGTCAAATCAAAAATTTCATCAGATTTCTTTGAAGTGCCTTGAATCTCACCACTGATACTTTCAAATGCTACTTTACTCTCGAAAGCTTTGCTAGACATATTCTGAGCTTTTGCTGAAATATTTGTACTGGATTTAGCAATAGCCTCAATCCCCATCGAATTCTTATTAATATTACTCGAAAGATTATTAATCGTATCATTAATTCTTTCTGTACTTTCTTGATTTTTACTCAGTAATGTATTTAAATTAGCATTCTGATTAATAAATGTATCAAATACGCTTGTTGTTTTCTTTGATAAGTAACTACAAATATAGCCAACAATAACAAATTGCAACATATAATATACACAAGTTGAAATAAAGGTTTTTTGATTTGCTGTAAAAGCGTAAGTTGAATTCATCTTATGTGCAAAATAAGTCCCCAAAATAAGAAGTGGTAACTTTATAACTAATAGACACTTAATAATCTTTGCATCCAAATACAATGTACAAAATAATAGTGATATTACTAAAAGTAAACTTGCATAGAACCACGAACTAATAAATATGACAAGTGACATAAGCTCAATACATGCAATACTAATGATAAAAAAGTACTTTCGTTCTTTTGAATACTTATAGTATAAAATAGGTATTAACGAAATAAGCATTGCTGATGCAATAGGTAGCTCATTAATCGTTAATGTCCTTTTAATCATCATAATTAAAATAAGGTCCGCCACTGTAAAAATAGGAACCATCTTAAAAAGCTTTAAAACCAACTGATTCGATTCATTTCTACTATTTTGAATAATTTTTTCTGTATTCATCTTTCTACTCCTTCCATAATTCTAAACCTTTTTTAAATTTTCGACATTTTATGCGTATTTCTTTATATTCACTCCAGAAAAAATTAACTGTATTTTTAGCTAAATATTTTAGCTAAAACAAGAAAAAACTCTATAGTTAGCCATTTGACTAATCTATAGAGTTTTCTCTGTTTATTTAATTTATATAACAGCTCTAACTTGCAAGCTATCTTCTTTCGATATCTGCACCGAGTGCTGTTAATTTTTCTTCGATGGCTTCATAGCCTCTATCAATGTATTTTACATTTGAGATAGAAGTTTCACCCTCTGCTCTTAATGCAGCAAGTACAAGCGCAGCTCCTGCTCTAAGGTCTGTGGCACTTACTTCGGCTCCAACTAATTTGTCAACGCCTTCAATCGTTGCTGTACGACCTTCTACTTGAATTTTTGCACCTGTTTTCTTGAGTTCATCTACGTAT
>JAGAVZ010000252.1 GCA_017941635.1 Cellulosilyticum sp. | reverse complement strand
TAGATTCGCCAATGAATAAATTAGAGGAACAAAAAGCTCTATCAGAGGTTCGAAATGATGAAATGGAAGTCAGTCGTTTATTTGTAGAATTACTTGTATGTTCGCTTTTGCTGTGGAGCTTACTTTTTATCAAACAAAGTCATTATGAAGAGCAAGTCACACAGACAATCAAACAAGTTCTAGATCAAAATATACAAAGTGAGCCCATACAAGGATTTGTAGAGGAAATAGAAATAGCAGTTAAACAAATACTTTAAGATAAAATTACGGAGGAAGCAATGTCAGTAGTAGAATTAACAGATGCACTATTAAGTAGTGTAGATAAGCCAGCACGCTATATTGGTGGCGAACTTAATAGTGTGAATAAAGCAATCACACCTGAAATGGTAAGGGTTGCTTTCGCATTCCCAGATGTATATGAAGTAGGAATGAGTCACTTAGGGATGCAAATTTTATATCATTTCTTCAATAGAAGAGAAGATGTATTTTGTGAGCGTGTTTTTGCACCATGGACAGATATGGAAGCAGAAATGAGAAAAGCAGGACTTCCTCTTTTTGCATTAGAAACACATGCGCCAGTTAAGGAATTTGATTTCTTAGCTTTTACTCTTCAATACGAAATGAGTTATACAAATGTACTCAATATGATGGATTTAGCAGGTGTTCCTATCTTTAGTAAAGAAAGAAGTGAAGAAGATCCAATCGTTATTGCAGGTGGATGCTGTACGTACAATCCAGAAACATTAGCACCATTTGTAGATATCTTCTATATTGGTGAAGGTGAAATAAGTTATGATGAATTATTTGATCGTTATAAAGAGTGGAAAGCAAAAGGTGGTACAAGAGAAGAGTTCTTAATTGAATGTTTAAAAATCCCAGGATTATATATACCTAGATTTTATGATGTCACTTATAATGAAGATGGTACAATAAAAGAGCGTATCTCACTTCATCAAGATGCACCTGCAACGATTAGAAAAGTGGTTGTAACAAATGTAGATGAAGCATTTTATCCAGAAACACAAGTGATTCCTTGGATTCAAGCAGTTCACGATCGTGTCACATTAGAAATGTTTAGAGGATGTATTCGTGGATGCCGTTTCTGTCAAGCGGGTATGATCTTTAGACCAGTTAGACAAAAAAGTAAGGATGTCCTTGTAAAACAAGCGAAAAAGTTACTTGCTTCAACTGGATATGATGAAATTTCACTTTGTTCATTAAGTACAAGTGATTACGAAGAATTAGAGCCATTTACAAATGACTTAATGGATCTATGCAAAGATCAAAAAGTGAATATTTCTTTACCATCTCTTCGTGTAGATGCCTTCTCAGTAGACTTGATGCAAAAAGTACAAGAAGTACGTAAAAGTAGTTTGACTTTTGCACCAGAAGCAGGTACACAAAAACAACGTGATGTGATTAATAAAAATATTTCAGAAGAAGAAATTTTACGTGGTTGTAAGTTGGCCTTTGAAGGTGGATGGAACCGTGTCAAACTTTACTTTATGCTTGGACTTCCCTATGAAGAAGCAAGCGATATTGTAGGAATTGCAGAATTAGGAGATAAGATTGTACAAACTTACTTTGGAGTAGATAAAGCACAACGTGCACCAGGACTTCAACTGACAATTAGTACATCTTGCTTTGTACCAAAACCATTTACACCATTCCAATGGGCACCGCAAGATACAGCAGAAAGCTTTATTGAAAAAATTAAATTATTAAAAGGTAGCATTACAAGAAAACAAATTCGCTATATTCACCATGATGCAAAAACAAGTGTACTAGAAGCGGTTATTGCACGTGGAGATCAAAAAGTTGCGGAATTAATTTATAGAGCATACAAAAAAGGCTGCACATTTGATAGTTGGAGTGAATACTTCGATCATGATAAATGGACGCAGGCAGCGGAGGAAATGGGCTTAAGCTTTGACTTTTATGCAAAACGTGAAAGATCCTATGAAGAAGTATTACCATGGGATCACATTGATATTGGCGTGACTAAGAAATTCCTTATGCGTGAAAATGAATTAGCAAAATCAGCCGCAACAACGCCAAACTGTAGAGAAAAATGTAGTGGTTGTGGAGCAAGTCGATTTGGAAAGGGATTATGTCATGAAAGTTAGATTAAAGTTTAGCAAAACAGGAAAAGTTAAATACGTTGGACACCTTGATACAATGAGAATGTTCCAAAGAGCTATTAAAGTAGCAGAACTTCCAGTAAGCTACTCACAAGGATTTAGTCCACACTCGCTCGTTTACTTTGCATTACCATTAGCAGTAGGTATGAGTAGTGAAGGCGAATACATGGAAATCGTTTTAGATTATGATGTACCAGTAGACGAGGTGAAAGAACGTTTACAAAATGTTCTTGTACAAGGTATTGAAATTATTGATGCTTATGAAATCGAAGGTAAAACAAGCTCACTTATGAGCCTGGTGCAAGGAGCAGACTATAGTATTGTCCTTACTTGCCCAGAAAATCCTGAGATTACAGCTGAATGTTTACAAGAACAAGTAACGATGAGTGAAGAACTCATTGTACTTAAGAAAGGTAAAAAAGGCATTGCACCTGTAGATATTAAACCGCTTATTTTAAAAAGTGCGTTTACACAAGATGAAGAGCGAATCAAAATTGATTTACAAGTATATGCAGGAAGTAGCAAAAATCTTAATCCAGACCTCTTTGTTAAGGCATTATTAGGAGATAAAACTTATACAATGCAAGTTGGCAGAAAGGAACTGTATACAGAAGGAAATGAGGGACTTGTACCAATCTATACAGTAGGTAGAGTTCATGAGTAGAAAAATCCTAATTAAAAAGAATGCGCTGTCTATGGAGATGGCGCTTCTTCTCAATGATGAATTGACTCAATATTATGTAGAGTCTATGCTTGAAGAAAACTTACAAAATAGTGTTGTAATTGGTACGGTAAAGCAAGTAGTCAAAAACTTAAAAGCCGCTTTTGTAGATTATGGAGCAGATAAAAATGGGATGCTTCATTTTAAACAAATTCCAGAAGTCTATTTATCAAAGCTGCAGCAAGGATATTCTTTACCTGTACAAATCGTCAAACAAAATGTTGGTGAAAAGGGGCATAAGCTCACAGCAAAATTAAATATCATAGGAAAATATTTAGTATGCTTACCTTTTGAACCAGGCATACATCTTTCTAAAAAGATGAGTCCAGCCTTAAGAGAACAGCTCAAAAAAGCTTTGGAAAATGAAGTTCATACCTCATATGGTTTTATTGTGCGTACCCATGCAGGTGAGGCTAGCCTTGAAGAAATTTTGGAAGATGCAAGAACGTTAATAACTAGAGTGGATCAATTACTTTCTTCAAGTAATTACCTTGTTAAAGGAAGTATTTTATATAAAGAGCCTACACCGATTTATCAATTGATGGTTGAGCAGATTCATAAGGCAGATGAACTAGAGATTATCTATAATGATGAGAGTCTAGTAGATTCAATTGAAGAAATTGTGAGAGAGTATGGTGCTAATAAAGCCATTAAGCTATCTTATTGTGCAGATCAGAATGCAATCTATTCCATTTATGGTGTCACAAAAAAAATAGAACAAATTACCAAGCGAAAAATATGGTTAAAAAATGGTGGTAACTTAATCATTGATTATACAGAAGCGATGACAATTATAGATGTAAATAGTGCCAAAGCTATATTAACTAAAAATCCAGATAAAGCCACTTTGCAGCTTAATAAAGAAGCTATTAAAGAAGCCATATTACAAATTTTACGACGTAATCTATCTGGAATGATTGTAGTAGATTTAGTAGAAATGAAAAATCCACAATATAAAATAGAAGTTTATGAGTATGCAAAAAAACTATTAGAGGAATATGGAGATTCTATAACCAAAGTATATCCATTAACAGAGCTTGGGCTATTACAGTTTTCACGTACCAAAAAATATCAATGTGTTTCACATCAGCTTTTAGAAGCTTGTGGTAAGTGTCATGTACCATATGCTGTAGAAAGCTACTTGATGTCACTTATAAAGCTTGAAGAACAGTTAAGGGGAATAGACCCTAACGAAGGAAGACAAGCTGTTTATTTGCAAGTCGTACCTTATATGTACGAAAAAATGTTTCATGATAATGTCATTTCATGTTTAGAAACACATTATCCAGTTAAAATTGAAATGGAAAAAAGCCATTTTGGAGCAGAAAAGAATATTTTATGTCAATTTTATAAAAGATAGCGTTGACAAAGGTATATCTTTATGCTAAACTCTAGTAGTGTTAAAGCCGCACAGAGAGGTCTAAACTTCTTGATTATCAGGAAGTACCGTATTTGGCGAGTTTTCGGAATAAGGAGGTGTACAGATGTACGCAATTATTGAAACAGGTGGCAAACAATACAATGTAAAAGAAGGCGACGTTATCGTTGTTGAAAAATTAAATGTAGCTGCTGGTGAAGAAGTTGTTTTTGAAAATGTTTTAGCAGTAGGTAACGAAGATAGCATCACTGTAGGTGCTCCTTTAGTAGCTGGTGCTTCAGTTAAAGCTGAAGTTGTAGCTGAAGGTAAAGGTAAAAAAATCATCGTATACAAATACAAAGCTAAAAAATCTTATCACAAAAAACGTGGTCACCGTCAACCATTCACAAAAGTAACAATTAAAGCTATCAACGCTTAATTATTATGATTAAGGTGACACTTCATCAAAAGGATAATCATGTATATCGTATTCATTTAGAAGGACATGCAGGTTATGCTGAACATGGTAGTGACATTGTGTGTGCAGCAGTTAGTATGCTAACACTAAACACATTGAATGCCATTGAACAATTTACAGATGAGCCAATTAAACAATTAGCTTATTCTGAGAAAAAAGGGCTTATAGATGTAGAATTTCCTAGACGTAAGTCTGGAGAATTTGAACCTGAAGCCGAATTACTTATAAGAACATTGATTTTAGGTCTTATAAATACAAAAGAAATGTACGGAGAAAAATACATTCAAATTCAAAAAAAATAAGGAGGTGAGTTACATGTTTCGTTTAAACCTTCAATTCTTTGCTCACAAAAAAGGACAAGGTTCAACTAGTAACGGTCGTGACTCAGAATCAAAACGTCTTGGTGCTAAAAGAGCAGACGGACAATTTGTAAAAGCTGGGAACATTTTATATCGTCAAAGAGGAACTAAAATTCATCCAGGTAATAACGTAGGTCGCGGTGGCGATGATACATTATTCGCTTTAGTTGATGGTACAGTTAAATTTGAACGTAAAGGTAGAAACAGAAAACAAGTTTCTGTTTATCCAGTTGCACAAGAAGCATAATTTAATTGGGGAAGGTTTCAGCACTAGTTGAAACCTTCCTTTTTACGTACAAGAAAAGATTTTTAGACTTCATGCAATTTAATAAGTAGAACGTTTTAGACTTCTATATATATTTAAGTATAGAAAAAATAAAATGGGCAAGACTCGTTAAAAACATATTTGTTGTACAAACTATAGATAGGAAGGGAGTGACAATATGTTTGTAGATAAAGTGAAAATATTTGTGAGATCGGGTAAAGGTGGCGATGGCCACGTTTCATTTAGACGTGAAAAATATGTTCCAAATGGTGGGCCAGATGGTGGAGATGGTGGACGTGGAGGTCATATCATCTTTGAAGTAGATCCAGGTTGTAATACATTAATGAACTTTAGGCATAAACGTCATTACAAAGCACAAGATGGTGAACAAGGTGGTAAAAAACGTTGCCATGGTAAAGATGCAGAAGATATGATTATCAAAGTCCCATTAGGAACAGTTATTAGAGAAGCAGAAACAAATCATGTTATTGCAGATATGCATAGACCAGGACAAAAAGAAATTATCTTTAGAGGTGGAAAAGGTGGTAGAGGTAATCAACACTTTGCAACACCAACTAGACAAGCGCCTCGTTATGCAGAAAAAGGAAGACCAGCTAAAGAATACTGGCTCATTCTTGAACTTAAGATGATTGCGGATGTTGGGTTAGTTGGATTCCCTAACGTTGGTAAATCAACATTACTTTCTATGGTAAGTAATGCACAGCCTAAGATTGCAAACTACCACTTCACAACACTTGCACCAAACTTAGGTGTTGTAAGTAACCAATATGGTAAGCAATTCGTTATGGCAGATATTCCAGGAATCATCGAAGGTGCATCTGAGGGTGTTGGTTTAGGGCATGACTTCTTACGCCACGTAGAACGTACAAAAGTACTTGTTCATGTTGTAGACGTAGCGGGAACAGAGGGGAGAAATCCAATTGAAGATATCTACGCTATCAAAAAAGAAATTGAATTATTCAACCCAGATATTTTAAGAGATAAACCTCAGGTAATTGCAGCTAATAAAGTAGATGTTGGTGGATATGAAGAAAATTTAGCGGCATTAAAAGCAGAATTTGAACCACAAGGCATCAAAGTTATTCCTATTTCTGCAGCAGCAAATGACAACTTACAAGAGCTTTTAAAAGAAGTTGCACAGCTTCTTGAAAAAATCCCAACAGATATTGTTGTCTTTGAACCAGAGTTTGAAGAAATTAGCACATTGCCAAATGATCCATTCACTGTTACCGAGCCTCATGAAGGTTACTTCGTGGTTGAAGGTGAAGGTATCAGAAGAATGCTTGGTTATACAGCGATTGATACAGAGCAAGGATTTGCTTTCTTCCAACGTTATTTACGTGAAAAAGAAATTATCAAGGCACTTGAAGAAGCTGGTATCCAAGAAGGTGATACAGTTAATATTTATGACTTAGAATTTGATTACTTTAAATAAAAATTAACAGAAGGAGGCATTATAAATGGAACTTACAAGTAAACAAAGAGCTTATTTAAAATCTTTAGCACAAAAGATTGATCCTATTTTCCAACTTGGAAAAAATGGTTTAACACCAGAAATTACTGAAGCAGTTAATCAAGCTTTAGATGCAAGAGAACTTGTTAAAATTAGTGTACTTCAAAACTGTTTAGAAGACCCACGTGATATGGCAGGTCGTTTAGCAGATCGTACACATTCTGTAGTTGTACAGGTTATTGGTAAAAAGATTGTTCTTTACAAACCAGCTAAAAAGAATCCAAAGATTACTTTATCTGAGTAAAATGAAAGGCACTAATGCAATAAGCAGCAGTGCCTTTTTTTGCGGTTATAGTGATAATATTTGGCTAATATGAGGATTTCATATTTAATTTCATCCCAGATAGGGTATAATAAAAGAGATATTGATGTCTAAGCAAGGAGAGAATATATGGACACACAAAAGAAAGTAAGAAAATTGGCTATTATGGGTGGGACATTTGATCCGATACATATGGGACATCTTGTAACCGCTGAAGAGGTGAGACATGAATTTAATGTAGATGAAGTTCTGTTTGTTCCAACAGGACATCCACCACATAAATCTCATATCAATATGACGACATGTGAACATCGTTATTTAATGACTGTGCTTGCAACGGCTGCCAATCCCTACTTTAAAGTATCTCGTATTGAGATTGAACGTGAAGGTGTTACCTATACAATCGATACCATCAAAGAGTTAAAGCGTATCTATGGAGAAGAAGTTGAATTATATTTTATTACAGGTGCAGATGCAGTTCATAAGATTTTAGGGTGGAAAGAATCTACAGAGCTCTTACAATTATGTGATTTTGTGGCTGTCACAAGACCAGGATATAATAAAGAGGAATTGTTACGAAAAGTAAAAATGCTGAATGAACAATATGAAACCAATATTCATTTTTTAGAAGTACCAGCACTAGCTATTTCTTCATCAGATATTAGAAGAAGACTCATGGAAATGAAGCCGATTAAATATCTTGTACCTCAGGAAGTAGAAAATTATATCAAGAAACATGACTTGTATGATTATAATATTCAACTAACTGAAGATGAAAAAGCATGTATGTATGATTATGTCGCATCTAAATTATCACCAAAACGCTATGCCCATACAAGAGGTGTTGTGGAAATGGCATTAGAGTATGCCAAACTTAATGGTATTGATTATGATGAAACTTTTATCGCAGCATTATTCCATGATATTGCAAAAGAGTTACCTACTGAAGAAACATTAGCTATATGTGATAAATATGGGATTGCCTTAGATGAGTATGAACGTACACATCCTTATCTTGTACATGGTAAGGTTGGAGCAGTTATTTTACAAAGAGATTGGGGAATTTCTAAGCCATCTATTTTAGATGCCATTAGATATCATACATTAGGTAGATTAAATATGACGGATTTAGAGAAGGCAATTTACCTAGCTGATATGACAGAAGAGGGAAGAAGTTCTTATAAAGGAAAAGATGAAATTAAGCGTTTAGCTCAATATAATCTAGACCGTGCAATGTATAAGGCACTTGTATCTTCCAATAATTATATAACGAATATTCTTAAGCAAGAAGCACATCCTATTATTAATGAATTGATTCAGTATTATAAGCAGTTTGATATTCAGGAGGATTAAATTACAATTATAAAATGTAGAATAAGACACATGTCTATTACAACTTAGTGTAAGGTTAAAGGGGGAAATATTAGAGTTGAATACAAGCAGCTATTTACTTGGAAAAGAGATTATCAAGGCAATTCAAAAAAAGAAAGCAGTTAAAGTTGAGGCATTAGATGTTAGGGATTTAACATCACTTACCGATGTATTTATTATTGCCATAGCATCTAATATAAGACAAACACAGGCAATGGCAGATGAAGTAGAGGAGCTATTAGCTGAAACTGGTCAGTATCCTATACACAAAGAAGGTTACCATACAGCAACGTGGATTTTATTAGATTATGGACAAGTTATTGTGCATATTTTAGAAGAAGAGAATGCACAATTTTATGGCTTAAGTCGTTTATGGAAGGATGCTAAAGTTATAGAATATGTGGATGAAGACCTAATGCCAAAAAGTGAGCAAAAAAGAGGATGATAAATTTATCATCCTCTTTTTTATCTTCCCTAAATATAATTTGTTTTTATTTAGGAAGGATTAGTTTATTTAAACAATCGATCATATTTGGAATATTTTTTTCGTGCTAACTTTCTACGGATAGATAGAATGATAGCAATGAGTATACAAATACCCGCTATTCCCCAAAGACCTATTAACCACCAAGGGATTTGATACTTTTCCATAAATGAAAATTCAGGTTCAGGAAGAAGGTCTACTTGTTTAATGATTAAATCTTCTTTTAAGAGAGTTTGACCATTTAAAACAAAAGAAACTGACCCAACTGAGTCACCTACTTGATACGTAGAATCTAAATACTCAGGTAAATCAAATACAAGGTCTATATCATTGGGTGCAATTGTATTTAAAACAACGACACTGGCATCGTTTACTAGACCTAATCCATAATTTTTGCTTTGATAGGTTTGTCCACTTTTTACATTATAACCTGGTAAGGTTTTGATAATATCATTCGTTGTATGTAGACTCAAGTTTTGATAGGACGAAAATCCATAATCAAAAAGAGCAGCAGTATCTGTATACAACGTTGCTTTATCAGATTTCATAATAACAGCTACCAATGTCGTATTACCTTGTTTAGCCATTGTAACAAGTGTATGTTTAGCTTGATCTGTATAACCTGTTTTACCACCAATCACATATTCACGATATACACTAGGATTTCTAGAAGGATTGAGCATGGCATGTTGTTGGTAAAGATAACGTGTTTCATCTGTAATATTAGTAGGTGGAATTTCATAAGTCATATCTTGCATAATATCTAAAAAATACTCATTTTCAGCAAGATAACTTGCAATAAGTGCCATGTCATAAGGGGTTGTATAATGATTTTCATCATGTAAACCATGCGCATTCATAAAGTGTGTATTGAGTGCACCCAATTCTTTGGCACGTTCCGTCATTAAATTAGAAAAGCCATCTAGTGAGCCACTTACAGCTTCAGCAAGACCATTAGCAACTTCGTTGGCGGACATAAGTAATAGACCATGAAGCGCTTGGTCGACCGTTAAAATTTCATCTTCCTTAATGCCGATATGACTACTACCAGGTTCAATACTATAAACAGCATCTCTAGAAAAAGTAATGGTATCCTCAGGAGATAAATTTTCAATTGCCAGCAGTGCTGTCATAAGTTTAGTTATACTTGCAGGATAATAAGCTTCATTAGCATTTTTGGCATATAGAACAGTTTTAGTATCAGCATCCATTAATATAGCAGCTTCAGCAGCAATAGTAGGTTCAGCTACTTCGGCTTTTATGATACTAGGATTAATAGATAGCACAAGTATAAGACTTAAAAATAATGTAAACCATCGCTTTTGCTTCATAAAAAAACTCCTTTCAATATTACTCAGTATAGCAGATTTTATGTTATTTGATAAGATGTTGGTCTAAATTAACAAAAAAATGTTAAAACTTTAATAGGAAGGTGAACATGATGAAAGAAAAAATGATACAATATAAATGGCCAGTATTAATGGTAGCATTAGTTGTTTTAAATATTGGTTGGATGATTTATGACAAACAGCAAAAGCAAGAAGGGATCTTAATAGAAGAGATTTCTATTGAATCAACTGATACTGTAGAAAAGGAACACGATGTACATTTACTAGATACAGAAAATGATACCTATATCGATAAACATACCAATGAGCAAGTAAGTAATAGTGTAGAGCCAGTACAGGAAATAAAGACGATACAATCAGAAGTAGCAGAAACTGTCAAGCAAGTACCAATTTATATTTGTGGAGAAGTGATACATGAAGGGGTATACTATGTGGCTCCTGATGCGATTATAGATGATGTTATTGAATGTGCAGGAGGGCTTACAAGAGATGCTGATAGGACAGTCATTAATTTAGCTAGTCCCATTAGGCCAAATGAGAAAATAATTGTTCCTAAACAAGGGCAAGAAATTGACAAAATCGAGGATTCGTATGAAAATAGAGAAAGGCTAGAAACACTTACTAGTTCAGAATATAACATACAATCTAATAGCGTTTCATCAACGTCAAATGAAATAAATACAAGGACAAATTCAACACTGGTTAATATTAATACTGCCACTAAAAATGAACTTATGAATTTAACCGGTATTGGTGAGGTAAAGGCGGAGGCTATTATTGCCTATAGACAAGAGCAGGGTGGATTTAAGAATATCGAAGAAATTAAGCAAATCTCTGGTATTGGACAGAAAACGTTTGAAAAACTTAAGCAATTTATTACAACATAGTATAGATAATGAGGAGGAGCGTACATGAACAGTAGAATTTTAGTAGTAGATGATGAGAAATTGATTGTAAAGGGTATCAAATTTAGTTTAGAGCAAGAAGGTTGGACGGTAGATACAGCTTATGATGGAGAAGAGGCACTTAACTGTGTTAAAAATAATAAATATGACGCCATGATTTTAGATGTCATGTTACCAAAGTATGATGGACTTCAGGTATGTCAATTAGTCAGAGAGTTTTCAAACTTACCTATTATCATGCTTACTGCTAAAGGTGAAGATATGGATAAGATTATGGGCTTAGAATATGGTGCAGATGATTATGTTACGAAACCATTTAATATTCTAGAGTTAAAAGCACGTATTAAAGCCATTTTAAGAAGAGCTCAGCCGATAGATAAAACCCCTCAAAAGAAGACGATTGAAGTGGGAGATTTACGTTTAGAAATGAGTAGTAGACGTGTATTCATTAAAAATAAAGAGATGAATTTAACGGCTAAAGAGTTTGACATGCTTGAGTTATTAGCTACCCATCCAGGGAAAGTATATAGCAGAGACCAATTACTTAATACGATTTGGGGAAAAGAATATCCAGGAGATGTACGTACAGTTGATGTCCATGTTCGCCGTTTAAGGGAAAAAATTGAGCCAAATCCAGGACAACCAGAATACATTTATACAAAGTGGGGGGTAGGTTACTATTTTAAAGATTAAGATGAAATGGTTCCACAGCCTAAGATGGCAATTGTTTATTTTGATTTTCTTAATTAGTTATATTCCTTTAATGTTTTATTCTTCAGTTTTATCAGAGCGTATGGAATCTTATTATTTAAGTCAAAATGAAGATACCTGGACCTCACAAGCGAATATGATTGCAACACAGATTAAAGAAGAAAACTACCTTGTAGATAGTACAAATGATAGTTTATTTAAGAATTTAATTACAACTAAAAGTGCAGATACAAATTGTAGAGTAATGGTAGTAGATGCTTCTGGTTTTGTTGTGATGGATTCTAGTGAAGCAGAAGTTGGGAAGACACTTTTAAACAATGCAGTAATCAGTGCATTAAGTAATACGCCTGAGAAGTCAAATGACCATACTGCTTTAACTGTAGCCGTACCAGTTTTAGACAAAGAGAAGAAATCCGTGGTAGGTGCTGTAGTTATGGTACCATCATTAGAGGGGATATTTGCACCAATTGAAGACCTAGAAGATCAAGTAAGGATATTAATCTTACTGATTGCTTTAATTTCTGGGTTATTAAGTTTTATCACATCATCCTTTATTACAAAGCCACTGAAAACATTGGTAAAAATTGTACAAAAGATTACAAATGGACAATTAGATCAACAAGTAGAAGTTGTGGGAAATGGAGAAATTGCTGAGCTAGGAAATGCATTTAATCATATGACTAAACAGCTCCAACGTGTAGAACAATCTAGACAAGAGTTTGTATCCAATGTATCTCATGAGCTTAAAACGCCTCTATCTTCCATTAAGGTATTAACAGAATCACTTATGTTTCAAGATGACGTACCAGTTGAACTATATAAAGAATTCTTTGAGGATATTAACTCAGAGGTAGATAGGCTTAATAGTATTATTTCAGATTTGTTGACTTTAGTGCGTTTGGATCAAAGAGAAGTGCCACTTAATATTATAGAGATTAATTTAGGTGATTTAGTACAAAGCATTTTAAAACGTCTTGCACCGTTGGCTAAAAAGAAAAATATTGATTTAATATATGAAAGCCATCGTGAGATCATTGCAGAAATAGATCAGGTAAAGTTTAGTTTAGCACTAACAAATCTTGTAGAGAATGCCATTAAATATACGCCAGATGGTGGACATGTAAATGTTGTTTTACAAGGAGATTTACAAGATGCCATAATAACAGTACAAGATACAGGTATTGGTATAGATAAGGATGAACAATCTAAGATATTTGAGCGTTTTTATCGAACAGATAAAACCCGCAATAGAGAAACAGGTGGAACAGGTCTAGGATTAGCGATTACGTATAAGACAATTGTGATGCACAATGGCTCTATTTTTGTAGAGAGTGAAGAAGGTAAAGGCTCTACATTTAGTGTTCAGATACCATTACGTCATGTATGGGAAGGGGGCACTAAATCATGAGGAATAAAATAAAACAATATATGTTAGGCATATTATTTAGTCTTCTAGTTTGTGTTGGGTGTAATCAAGAACCTATTCAAACAGATCAAAATCTTTATATTTATTTTTTTGATAGTACAAAAAATACTTTAGTAGAAGAAGTATTACCTGATGAAATAAAATCGCTTCCATCAGAGCAAGAACAAGTAAAGTATATTATTTCTAGATTAAAAGATAATAAAAGTACGTTACTCACGCCTGTACAAATAGGCATTGAAATGCCTATTGAAGGTGGGACAATCAGTATCAATACTAAGGATAAAGTTGTAAAGATTAATTGTACAAATGCGTATTATGATTTGACACCACAACAAAAGATTGGTATGCGTTCATCCATTGTGTATTCTTTAACTCAATTAGATTTTATTGATAGTGTGGAATTTTATGTGGATCAAATACCACTGACTACTGCAACTGGTAAAAGAGTGACTGCTATGAGTGTGGGTGATATTAATACCAAAGCATTAGCGCCTAGTTTAGCCACTAAATCATTTTTGCTTAATGTTTACTTCAGAAATGATGAAGGAAAACTTGTAAAACAACTTCATAAAATTACTGCAAGTAACTCAAGTAAAGAAGAGAAATTAGTTATTGAAGAATTAATCCAAGGGCCTAAAAATGCAGAGCTTTATGAAACCTTACCTAAGGATTTAAAAATTAATACAATTGATATTTTAAATGGTGTATGTCAGCTAGACATATCATTTGATACAAAATCTAAATTCTTTAAAGATGAAAAAGATAAAACACTTATGATTTACTCTATCGTTAATTCATTGACAGAGTTATCTCAAATTAAAAAAGTTATTATTTCTATAGATGGTCAAGACGAAATTGCATTTACTTCAGAGATTGATTTACCATCAACTTTTGAAAGAAGTGAGGAATATATTAGTCAATAAGCATCAGAAACATGAGGTCAATAGGCCTTTAGTACATTTTGTAATGTGCTATATAATAGGAATTATAGGGGGAAACACTTTGTTTAATAAGCAAAGTGTTTCCTTATTTTTTTATTCAGTGGTTATTATCACAGTACTATGTGTTTATAGCCTATACTACGGCATAAAAAGTGGCTTAAAATGTATCGTTTATATGACTATTGGATGTATCATGTTTTTAAATTTTCCTATACATCAAGAAGAACAGTATTTTATGCCTAATACAAGTTATCAGATTGAAGGAGAGATTATAGAAGTTAAAGAAACCGATTATTATAAATGGCTTACTTTGAAGTCTGTAAAAGAAATAAATCGTAATCATAAACTAAAAAGTAAGGTTCAGCTTCGCGTTCCATTAGACTATAATGTATCACCATGCGATCGATTGAAAGCAAGAGTAAGCTGTATGGAAATTGAGCCGCAGATGAATCCTAGTGATTTAGATTATAGATTATACTTAAAAGGGCAACAAATAGCTGCTACTTTTAAAATTGATATTAAATTGAGTTATGAAGTACAAACACCTTGGATTGAAAAATTGCAAAAGATTATTAGAAAGCAGCTGGACAAACTATTCTCGAAGGATAAAGTAGGGATTATGGAAGCTTTGACATTAGGAGATGATACAAAGTTAGATAAAGAGATTAAAAACTTATATCAAGCAACAGGAATTAGTCATGTGCTTTGTATATCTGGTTTTCATGTTGGGGTTATGATAGGAGCAGCCATGATATTATGTGGGATGGTATGCATTCCATATACGTTGAAACAATTGTTGCTAATAGGAATAGTTATAGGATACGTGATGTTAACAGGAGGAGCAACATCAACAGTTCGGGCAGCTATTATGATTATAATAAGTCTAATAGGTAAGTGTCTATGGCAAGAGGATGATGGAATAACCAATGTAGCAGTGGCAGCCGTAATTATTCTAGTGATGAATCCCTATCAGCTATTTATGGTAGGATTTCAATTATCATTTGTGGCAGTGATTGCAGTTATTTTGTGTTCAAATGAGATGGAGAAGAAAGTGCTATATGTAGAATGGAAATATACGTATTGGCAGCGCACGCTTGCCATATGGAGCAGTGTGCAGCTATTAACATGGCCCATTATTGCTTATCATTTTTTTGAAGTTCCTTTTACAACAAGTCTGCTAAATCTTATCATTATACCTATTTTCTCAATTATTATTATAGTGGGATGGTGGCTTGTTCTCTTTTCTTTTATGCCCCTTCCTGTTGCTTATATAGGAAGTTGGTTTATAGAAGTTCTTTTGGAGAATATAACAAAAGTAGTGACTTGGGCAACCAGATGGCCACTTGCTTCAGTATGTACAGGAAGACCGAGTTTAATAACATATATTCTTTATTTTAGTATAGTCATTTTATTGGGGCGGGCTATATGGGGATACTGTAAGAAGACAAGCTTTTATCAGGGTCTGTTAGCAATTGGATGTTGTTATAGTATGGGTCTATGTATGCAACCTAAAACACTTAAAATTACCTCACTATATGTTGGACAAGGAGATTGTAGTGTCATAGAAATGCCTGGATATGGAGTTTTTGTAATAGATGGTGGCAACTTTGGAAATGGAGCAGTAATAGAGAAGTATATAAAATATTTGGGATATGATGAAATACAAGGAATGATGATTAGCCATTCAGATTCAGATCATATAGGTGGGCTTCTAGAAATCTTGGCACTACCTATAGAGATTGGACAGGTATTTATTTCAGAAACAGATGCTTCTTCTAATTTGCAAACTTTTAAATTAGGTTGTGAAAAAGAAAATATACCGATTTATAGTTTAAGTCAAGGTGAACAGTTTAAATATGGAGATATGCAGTTCTATTGTATGGCACCAATCAAAAACGAAATGAGTGAAGATCATAACAATAATTCTATTGTTTGTAAATTCACATATGGCAATTTTAAAGCTTTATTTACAGGTGATCAATCTAAAGAATTATGTGAATTTGTATGTAAGGATCAGGACGCGATTACTTTATTAAAGGTGAGTCACCATGGATCGCGTACTGGAACTTCAAAGGGCATGCTTTTGAAACTTCAACCTAAATATGCTATGATTAGTTGTGGTATGAATAATCGATATGGTCATCCGCATAAGGAAGTTATCGCTTTACTAGAGGCAGCGGCAGCTGAGGTTGATCGTACAGATAGAGAGGGTGCTATTTGTTATGAAACAGATGGCAAATATATTAAGAAAACAAGTTATAGAAAGGATGCATAGTGCATGTCTAAGAGGTCGGGATGTTTTTTACTCGTTGGGCAAGATCACTGGTCCAAAAGTCAATATATACGTAAGGTTCGAAATGAAGTATTAGGTTCTTTTGATGATATGATGAATTATTATGAAGCAAAGGAAAAAGATGTAGTAGTCAGTACAGTTTCAGATGTTATGGAGACATTACCATTCTTTGCTGAATATAAACTTATTTATTTAAAAGACACAGGTTATTTCAAACCAGGACGAAAAGAAGAAAGTGAAAAGTTCGAGACATTACTTGGAAATTTACCAGATTATGTCGTACTTTTGATTGATGAAAGAGAAGTCGATAAGCGTGGTAAGCTTTATAAAACCATTAAGGCAAATTATGAAGTCATTGAGTTTGATTATCCAGGAGAAGATGCCGTTGTAAAGATGCTACAGGAACGTAGTAAAGCCGAGCAGATATCAGTGGAGCAATCCACATTATATTATTTAGTGCGTAATATGCCTGAAGATATTGAGTATATTTTAGGTGAGTGGCAAAAACTCATCAGCTATGTGGAAGATCGTAAAATTACAAGACAAGCCATTGACACCATTTGTGTTTTTTCATTAGAAACAAGGGTATTTGAATTGGTCAAAAAAATAGCGGCTGGAAAGAGCGATGAAGCATTACAGATTTACAGTCGTATGTTACAGAGTAAAGAATCACCTATTGGAATTTTGGTATTAATTGCAAGACAGTTTAGAGTGATGTATCAAGTTAAATATTTAAAGGCCAAAGGGCATGATATGAAACAAATTGCAGCACAAACTAAAATGCCTTATTTTGCAGTGAAAGAAATTCTAGATCAAGTCAGCCAATATAGTTTTAGTGGATTAGAAGCTTTAATGAATGCTTGCTTAGAAACAGACCGTATGTTAAAAACAGGAAAGATGGAAGCTGGACAATGTGTAGAACTTCTCATTATGCAGGCACTTACACAAAAACAATAAATATGAAACAAGGTGGATAGAAGTGGCTAGAAAAAATGATTTACCACAGAAGAAGGCTTAAATAGATGAATTTGTAAAAAAGAATGGAAATACAAAAAAGACCTCATGTGAGGTCTTTTTTGCTAAGAAATTATCTTAAATTAAGCAACTGCGTTTACTAAACGAGCTAAAGTAGATTTTTTACGAGCAGCAGCATTTTTGTGGAAGATTCCTTTTGCTGTTGCTTTATCGATAGCTTTTACAGCTACTACTAAAGCTTTTTGAGCTTCTGCTTTGTTTCCAGCTTCTACTGCAAATCTAACTTTTTTGATTTGAGTTTTAACTGCTGATTTGATTGCACGGTTACGTGCTGTTTTAGTTGCGATAACTAAGATACGTTTTTTTGCTGATTTAATATTTGCCATGTGAGTGGCACCTCCATTCATAATCTTAGACACGTTTTGGGGAACTATGAACGGTTTTAACAGGCTCTATTATAGTATAGCTTTTCGACAAAGTCAATGTATACAAGGAAAATTTATGGCCAAACTACCTAGTGAACCCATAAGTATCTAATATGATTATAAATAAAAGCGCTTAGAACGTAAAGGTTTACGGCGTAGAAAAAGGAGTGAACTTATGGAAAAAAATAATGAAAAAGAGAATTTTTTTCCACGTACAGATTTAGCTATAGAGATTAGTGATGTCTTAAAATTAGATCAGGCAGAAGATTATCAAATACCTGGCGTAGAGATTACAGAAAAATCTATAGAAGAAGGAGAAGTAAAAGTTACAAGAGTAAGGATATTGGATGAAGAAGGCGAAAATCAGATGGGCAAACCAAAGGGAGATTATATTACCATTGAATGCCCAGGTATCAAACAAAATAATCCTTCATTGCATGAAAAAGTAATTGATTTGCTTGCCCAATCGATTACTTCTCTTTTACCAGAGCATGAGAATCGTCCGCTCAATGTGCTTATTATTGGTCTTGGCAATCGATTTGCTACGCCTGATACGTTAGGACCTAAAGTGGCTAATCAAGTATTTGTGACAAGGCATGTTGCTTTAAAGGCACCTGAACTCATTGAAGATGATGTGGCTCATTTAAGTAGTTTTGCACCTAGTGTAATGGGACTTACAGGGATTGAGACAGCCGAAATTATTCGCGGTGTTGCTGAAAATGTAAAACCAGATTGTATTATTGCTATTGATGCCTTAGCAGCAAGAAGTGTATCACGCATTAATTCAACCATTCAAATTTCAGATACAGGTATTTCACCAGGTGCCGGAGTAGGGAATAAACGTAAAGAATTAAATGAAACAACGATTGGCTGTAAGGTTATTGCAATAGGTGTGCCGACTGTAGTGGATACGGCTACTTTGGTTTCAGATACTTTAAGTGAGATTGCTAAGCTTATGGCAAAAGAAGCGGATCATTCTCCATTATTTGATATATTAAAGGAAGCCTCTCACGATGATCATTACCATTTAGTAAAAGAAGCATTGGGTGATGAAATTAAAGAGCTTTTTGTCACACCAAAAGAAATTGATGAAATTATGGAATATCTATCCAGTATTATTTCAAATGGTATTAATATTGCCGTCCATCCTTGTATGACTTTAAAGGACATTAATAAGTATACGTATTAGTCATAAAATACCTCCTTAATTGATAGAATATAATGAGTACAAGGGGGTAGGTGACTAGTGGTGCAATGGATAAAAAAGTTATTGCAGGTAACAAAAAAGAAATGGTCATATCAAGAAATAATCATTGTCTATAGTTTATTAGGTGTAGTTGTCGCAGGAAACTTTTTTCAGCTTAACAATATGGGCTATACACCTAGTAAGCTCATTTTTCAAAATGTTATTAGAAAAGAAAGTAATCAAGAAATAGGTATGAAATTATTGGATAAATGGATTTATACATTGACGTCAGTAGAATGGAGTAAACCGTCATTGGCGATTATGGATGTTACACCCTATAGAAAGCAGATTTATTTAAAACAAGTGGCATGTGGTGAGATTAAAGGTTATTTTGGACAAGACGAAAACACATACTTATCCACAAGCGAAATGAATGAATATATCCCACAGATTCCAACAATTACAAGCATGCAGGACTATTTGCAGTTTAAAGATAAGTCTTATGTATATAGCCACTATTATACGGCTCCAGGAAAAATGGAATTTGATTTGGATATGTTTGAGAAGTGGGATTTTTATGACCTTGTTACGAAGCCGATTTCAATTGATACAACCACTGAAGGTCCTAAAGTATTGATTTTTCATACGCATAGTAGGGAAGAGTATATAGGAGGATTGACAGTAGTAGATATAGCAGATGCCTTGGCAGATACTTTGGAAAAAGAATATAATATAGAAGTTTTACATGTCACAGATTCTTTTTATGAGGAAAGTAATACAAGCAATAGACCAACGGGCGGTGAGTATGAGCGAATGGAAGAACCGATTAGGCGCATATTAGAAGAAAATCCATCTATTTCGGTTGTCATTGATTTACATAGGGATGGGGTAAATGAAGGTGTTCATTTGGTCACAGAGATTGATGGAAAAGAGACTGCACGTATTATGTTTGTCAATGGTTTGTGCTTAAATCGTAATATATTAGGAGAGGTAGAAGAAAAAGAAGATTTACCGAATCCGTACATAGGAGATAATTTAGCTTTTTCATTGCAATCAATGGTTTATATGAATCAGTTATATCCAGGACTATCTAGAAAAATTTACTTAAATGAGTGGCGATATAGTACACATATGAGGCCTTATTCTTTATTAATGGAGTGGGGCGCACAGACCAATACTTCCGAGGAAGCAATGAATGCAGTAGGACCTGTAGCCGAAATTCTGGCAAAAGTCTTGCAAAAAGATTGATAGAAAAAGAATCCCTATGCTATAATGAAACGAAAACACTAGATAAACTATAGAAGGAGGAGCAAAATGTCTCTTTCAAAACAAGACAAGATAAGAAACTTTTGCATTATTGCACATATAGATCACGGTAAAAGTACATTAGCAGACCGTATCATTCAAATGACAGGTACTTTAACCGCTCGTGAAATGCAAGAACAAGTCCTAGATAACATGGATTTAGAGCGTGAGAGAGGAATTACAATCAAATCTCAAGCTGTACGTCTAGTTTATCAGGCAAAAGATGGTGAAGAATATATCTTCAACTTAATTGATACACCAGGACATGTGGATTTCAACTATGAGGTTTCACGTAGCCTTGCAGCCTGTGAAGGGGCAGTACTTATTGTAGATGCAGCACAAGGGATTGAAGCACAAACACTTGCCAATGTGTATCTTGCATTAGAACATGATTTAGAGATTATGCCAGTTATCAATAAAATTGACTTACCAAGTGCGGATCCAGATCGTGTAAAAGAAGAAATCGAAGACATCATTGGATTAGATGCAAGTGATGCACCTCTTATTTCAGCTAAAACAGGCTTAAATGTAGAGGATGTATTAGAACAAATTGTAAAAGTGGTTCCACCTCCATCAGGAGATATTAATGCACCACTTAAAGCACTGATTTTTGACTCTTTATATGATCCATATAAAGGGGTTATCGTTTTCTGTCGTATCAAAGAAGGCCAAATTAAAAAAGGTATGAAAGTACGTATGATGGTAACAGGTGCAGAATTTGATGTTGTAGAAGTAGGAACATTTGGTGCAGGTCAATTTAGACCAAGTGAAGAGGGATTAATTGCAGGAGAAGTAGGTTACTTCACAGCAAGTATCAAAAATGTTCAAGATACACGTGTAGGGGATACGGTAACAGATGCCCTTAACCCAGCATCAGATGCTCTTCCAGGGTATAAACAAGCCAACCCAATGGTATACTGTGGTCTTTATCCAGCAGACGGTGCAAAATACGGAGACCTTCGTGACAGTTTAGAAAAGCTTCAATTAAATGATGCAGCTTTAGTATTTGAACCAGAAACATCTGTAGCTTTAGGATTTGGATTCCGTTGTGGATTCTTAGGATTATTACACATGGAAATTATCCAAGAACGTTTAGAGCGTGAGTACAACTTAGACCTTGTAACAACAGCACCAAACGTTATTTATAAAGTACATCAAACAAATGGGGATGTTATGGAACTTTCTAACCCAGCTAACTTACCAGATCCATCTACTATTCAGTTTATGGAAGAGCCAATGGTAAAAGCGAAGATTATTGTGCCTTCTGACTATGTAGGTGCTGTTATGGATCTTTGTCAAGAAAGACGTGGAAATTACTTCGGTATGGAATACTTAGAGGCAACACGTACGGTGCTTGACTATGAGTTACCACTTAACGAAATTATTTATGACTTCTTTGATGCCCTTAAATCTAGAACACGTGGTTATGCATCATTTGACTATGAATTATGTGGCTACCAAGAATCTAAACTTGTTAAATTAGATATCCTAGTTAATAAAGAAATCGTGGATGCACTATCATTAATCGTTCATGAAAGTAATGCAGCGAATAAAGGACGTAAAATCGCTGAAAAACTTAAAAAAGAAATTCCAAGACATTTATTCGAAATTCCAATTCAAGCAGCAATTGGAAATAAAGTTATTGCTAGAGAAACCATTAGTGCGATGCGTAAAGACGTACTGGCTAAATGTTATGGTGGGGATATCTCACGTAAACGTAAACTTCTTGAAAAACAAAAAGAAGGTAAAAAACGTATGCGTCAAGTGGGTAGCGTAGAAGTACCACAAGAAGCATTCATGAGTGTATTAAAATTAGACGAATAGAGGAAACGAACATGCAAATTGGACTTTATTTTCATATTCCTTTTTGTGCATCTAAATGTTATTACTGTGACTTCTTATCTTTTCCAAGACAAAAGGAGCAGGAACGTTATATAGAAGCACTGATACAAGAAATTGAAAAGACAAGTGAAAGTTTGCCATCGGAAACCTCAGTAAAATCTATATTTATAGGTGGTGGCACCCCAACAGTGCTACCACCTTTTTTACTAGATCGGTTAATGAAGGCAATCGTTTCACATTTTAAATTAGAGCCTACTTGCGAATGGACAATTGAGGCGAATCCAGGAACAATTGAAAAAGAAAAGATAGATGTCCTTGTACAGTATCCCATTACAAGAATTAGTTTAGGACTACAATCCACGCATAATTATTTGCTTAAATCTATTGGGCGTATCCACAAATTTGAAGATTGGGAAGAAAGCATTAGACTCATTAGAAGTCATACATCTTGGCATATTAATACAGATTTAATGTTTGCACTTCCAGGTCAAAGTTTTGAAGAATTTAAACAAACTTTAGAAACAATCATAAGTTATGATTTGGAGCATCTTTCGGTATATGCCCTTATTATAGAAGAAGGGACTACTTTTGGAGAGTTATATGAAGAAGGAAAAATCAAGGAAGTTCCAGAAGAGTTAGATCGCCAAATGTATCACTATGCACAAAATTATCTACAAGCAAAAGGTTATAAGCAGTATGAGATTTCTAACTGGGCAAAACCTGGTCATGAATGTAAGCATAATTTGGTGTATTGGGAATGTGAACCTTACATTGGATTAGGATTAGGTGCTCATTCACTTTATGGTGGCAAACGCTTTTATAATGAAGAAAAACTAGAAAACTATGTAGCAGCACAAGGTAATTTAACAAAGCTTAGACATGATGAAGAGCTATTAACAAAGAAGATGATGATGGAAGAATATCTCTTTTTAGGATTAAGATTACTAGAAGGAATTAGTGAAACAGCTTTTAAAGAAAAGTTTGGTGAGTCTGTGTGGGATGTTTATCCTTACCAACTGAATAAATGGATAAATCAAGGCGCATTAGTGCATGATAAGAAGAGGATTTACTTAAGTCACTATGGACTAGATGTATGTAATGAAATTTTCTCTTCTTTTTTGTAGTATAGATTGATTTACTAACAATACCCCTAGTTAGAAGACTGAGTAGAATCTGAGTTTTTTGGGTAGGGGTATTTTTCTGAAATAAAGTTATTATTTTCGAATATGAGAAAGTGGAAGAAAAATAGAAAAAATCTACAAAGATATATTGACAATATAAAAAAATAGTGATATCTTTTATTCATAGTTAGCACTCAAGTTTAGTGAGTGCTAACAAAAAGAAGGAAGTGATTCGATGGATATGAATGAGCGTAAGCTAAAAATCCTTGAAGCCATTATTCGTGATTATATAGAAACCGGCGATCCAGTTGGATCACGTACCATTTCGAAGAAGTATGACTTAGGGATTAGTTCCGCGACCATTCGTAATGAAATGGCGGACTTAGAAGAACTTGGTTTAATTGTACAGCCTCATACTTCTGCTGGACGTATTCCTTCTGACAAAGGATACAGGATGTATGTGGATGGAATGATGAAGAAATCTCACATTACACCTGAGATAGAAGAAGTCATTACAAACTTAATTAAAGAGAAAATTAATCATATTGATACCTTGGTTGAGGAAACTGCAAAGCTTGTAGCGATGCTCACCAACTGTACAACGATTGCAATGACACCACCTATTTCACAAGTTTGTATCAAACATATACAGCTTGTACCAGTAGATGATTATTCAGTTGCATGTGTCGTTGTAACAGATACAAATAGTGTAAAACACTATGTGATTCCTACACCGAAGGCGATTGATTTTAATATGTGTATGGCTTTAACTAATATTCTAAATGAAACAATTAAAGGAAACACGTTAAGCCAACTTAGTCTTAATAAACTTAAGTTTTCTATTGAAGAAAAGATGAAAGAATATGGAGACATTGCAGGCAGTGTATTACAGGCAATTGATGATACTTTAAAACAAGAAGATTCTCCTGAGATATACATCCGAGGTGCCAACAATATTTTGGATTTCAATGGAATGGATGAAAAGGATAAGACGAGAACATTATTGAAGTTATTAGAAGAAAAACCATATCTAAGAAAGATCCTTGATCAATCTTCGCCAAATTCGGTTACCATCCGTATTGGGGAGGAAAATGTCTTAACACCAATGAAAGATTATAGTGTTGTTTCCACGAGTTATCGCATTGGAGACCATGCTATAGGAAATATTGGTATTATTGGTCCAACACGTATGGACTATGATCAAGTGGTTTCTGTATTAGAATATGTATCTTATCATATAACAAATATGCTCAAAGAACTGGGACATTAAAAGTACCAGTCTTAGGCGAAAGGGTGAAACCATGGAAGAAAATCAAAATGTAGATCAAGTTCAAGAAGAACAAGTTGAAGAAGTTGTAACAGAAACTACAGAAAATGAAGTAGCTAGTGAAGCTCAAGAAGAAGTAGTAGAAGAAAGTACAGAAGACACACGCTTAAAAGAGTCAGAAGCAAAAGCTGCTGAATACTTAGATAGATGGCAACGCTTAATGGCGGAGTTTGACAACTTCAGAAAACGTAGTGAAAAAGAAAAAGCAGATTCGTATGACTATGCTGTAAGTAATACAGTAGTAGAAATGCTACCAATTATTGATAATTTCGAAAGAGCCCTAAAAGTAGAATCTACAGACAAAGCACTTTTTGCTGGTGTAGAAATGATTTACAAACAAATGATGGGCTTACTTGAAAAACTGCATGTAACACCAATTGAAGCGCTTGGCAAAGAATTTGACCCAAATCTTCACAATGCAATTATGCACATAGATGATGAAACTCTTGGAGAAAATATGGTTGCTGAAGAGCTACAAAAAGGTTATTTATATAAAGAAGAAAAAGTAATTAGACATAGTTTAGTCAAAGTGGCTAATTAATAATAGGAGGAAATAAGTTATGGGTAAAATTATTGGTATTGACTTAGGAACAACAAACTCTTGTGTATCAGTTATGGAAGGTGGAAAACCAGTTGTTATCGTTAACGCTGATGGTAACAGAACAACACCATCTGTAGTAGGTTTTAGCAAAACAGGAGAAAGACTTGTAGGGGATGTGGCAAAACGTCAAGCTGTTACAAACCATGAAAGAACAGTAATCTCTATCAAAAGACACATGGGTACAGATTATAAAGTAACAATCGATGATAAAAAATTCTCTCCACAAGAGATTTCAGCAATCATCCTTCAAAAATTAAAAGCAGACGCAGAAGCTCACCTTGGTGAAGCTGTAACAGAAGCAGTTATCACAGTACCTGCTTACTTCACAGATAGCCAAAGACAAGCAACAAAAGATGCTGGACGTATCGCTGGTCTTGATGTAAAACGTATCATTAACGAACCAACAGCAGCAGCACTTGCTTACGGTCTTGACAATGAACATGAACAAAAAATCTTAGTATATGACCTTGGTGGTGGTACATTCGACGTATCTGTAATTGATATCGGTGATGGGGTTATCGAAGTACTTGCAACAAGTGGAGATAACAATTTAGGTGGAGATGACTTCGACCAAAAAGTTATTGATTACTTAGTACAAGAATTCAATAAACAAGAAGGTATTGACCTTTCTCAAGATAAAGTTGCTATGCAACGTTTAAAAGAAGCTGCTGAAACAGCTAAAAAAGAACTTTCTCAAAAAACAAGTGCAAATGTATTAATTCCATTCATCTGTGCTGGCGGACAAAGCTTAGATGTAACAATCACAAGAGCTAAATTCGATGAACTTACAGCTGATCTTGTTGAAAGAACAATGGGACCAGTTCGTACAGCATTAAATGATGCAGGCGTTAATGCTTCAGAACTTGATAAAGTATTATTAGTTGGTGGTTCTACACGTATTCCAGCTGTTCAAGATGCAGTTAAACGTATCACAGGTAAAGAACCATTCAAAGGAATCAACCCAGATGAATGTGTATCTGTAGGTGCTGCAATCCAAGGTGGTAAACTTTCAGGTGAAGCTGGTTCAGGAGATATCCTTCTTCTTGACGTAACACCACTTACACTTGGTATCGAAACAATGGGTGGAGTAGCTACACCAGTTATTCCTAAGAACACAACAATCCCAACTAAAAAATCTCAAGTGTTCTCTACAGCAGCTGATAACCAACCAGCAGTAGATATCCACGTTGTTCAAGGTGAAAGACCAATGGCAAACGATAACAAAACACTTGGTAACTTCAAATTAGATGGTATTATGCCAGCTCCACGTGGTATTCCACAAATCGAAGTAACATTCGATATCGATGCAAATGGTATTGTAAAAGTATCTGCTAAAGATCTTGGTACTGGTAAAGAACAACACATTACAATCACAGCAAGCACAAACCTTAGCGATGAAGAAATCGAAAAAGCTGTAAAAGAAGCAGAACAATTTGCTGCTGAAGATAAAAAACGTAAAGAAGCAATCGATGCTAAAAACGAAGCAGACGCTATGGTATTCCAAACTGAAAAAATGCTTAAAGACATGGAAGATAAATTAGAAGCTGATGATAAAGCAAAAGTTGAAACAGCTCTTAATAAATTAAAAGACCTTAACGAAAAAGCAGTGGCTGGTAGCATGACAGAAGAACAAGTTACAGAACTTAAAGCAGCTAAAGAAGAACTTACAAACGTATTCTATAGCATTTCTGAAAAATTATATAGCCAAGCTGGTGCAGCACAAGGTGCAGGTCCAGACATGAATGCAGGCGGCAATACAAACGCTGATGACGATGTTATTGACGCAGACTTCAAAGAAGAATAAAATGATTGAGACGGTCAAAGAGCATTCCTCTTTGACTGTTTCTATGTTATATCAATAAAATAAAAAGGTGGTGACTGTTATGGATAAAAGGGACTTTTATGAAATCCTGGGATTATCTAAATCAGCTAGTGATGCTGAGATTAAAAAAGCATATCGTAAACTAGCAAAACAATATCACCCAGATGCTAATCCAGATAACAAAGAAGCAGAAGCAAAATTTAAAGAAATTACAGAAGCTTATGAAGTATTAAGTGATGCAGATAAACGTGCAGCTTATGATCGTTATGGCCATGCAGCCTTTGAACAAGGTGGCGGTGGTACTGGTGGTTTCGGTGGCGGCTTTGGCGGATTTGGTGGCTTTGATGGGGATATTGATTTAAGTGATATTTTAAATGGCATGTTTGGAGGTGGCTTTGGCGGTGGTGGCCGTAGAAGACCACGTGGTCCACAACCAGGTGCAGATATACGTCAGACTATCCAAATTTCTTTCGAAGAAGCAGCATTTGGATGTGAAAAAGAAATTTCAATCAATACATCAGAAACATGTCCAACATGTCATGGTTCAAAAGCTAAACCGGGTACTGAAACAAGTACATGTGGTAAATGTCATGGAACAGGACGCATTGTAGTTCAACAACGTACAATTATGGGTATGATGCAGTCAGAACAAGTATGTGATGCATGTCGTGGTGAAGGTAAAATTATCAAAGACCCATGTAACACATGTCATGGACATGGTAAAGTAAGAACAGTGAAAAAAGTAACTGCAAAAATTCCAGCAGGTATTGATCATGGCCAAACAATTCGTTTATCAGGCCAAGGAGAAGCCGGTGATGTAGGTGCACCAGCAGGTGATTTACTTGTTACAGTATCTGTATCATCACACCCTGTATTTGAAAGACGTGGTAACGATGTGTATATGCGTATGCCGATTTCATTCGTTCAGGCAGCACTTGGTGCAGAGCTTTCTATTCCAACATTAGATGGTAATGTAAAATTCAGCATTCAACCAGGAACACAAACATCAACAACTTTCAGATTACAAGGTAAAGGTATTCCAAGCTTACGTAACAACAAACATCGTGGAGATCAATATGTAGAGGTTTATGTTGTGGTACCTAAAAATCTCACAGAAAAACAAAAAGAGATTTTAAGAGAGTTTGAACCAGAAATCGGTGCACAAGCTGAAGAATCTAAAAAAGGCTGGGGCCATTTCTTCAAAAAAAATAAGTAATTCAAATTAGAGTAATGATAAAGTATTAGAAAGAGGGGATTAGTGCGCTAATCTCCTCTTTCAATATGTTCTACACGTTATAGAACATATTAGTCGCTTAGAGAAAGACATTATAAATAGCATTGAAGGCTAAAGCTGAGCCGTCTCTAATATAAGGTGAAATGATTTTTGGCAATTCGTAGAAGAAAGAAAAATCTTGTAAATAAAGCATGTGTATAGAAAATAATGTATAGAACATAATTAAAAAGTACAGTAAAAAATGGGGAAAAGGGCTATAACTTGAATAATATAGGCGATTCCATTATAATAATAGTATTAAACATAAATGGAGATGAAAACATGAACTGGTTAGAAGTAACAATTTATACATCCAAACAAGGACTAGAAACAATTACAGGTATTTTAATGCAAATGGGCGTGACAGGATTTGTCATTGAAGACCCAGATGATTTTGAAGAATTTTTAACCTTACGTGGACAAACATGGGATTACATGGATGTCTCTATGGAAGATTTAAAAGACGTAGAAACAAATATCAAGTTCTACTTAGCCGAAAATAGCCAAGGTCAAGAAACCTTTATTGAAATTAAAAATATGTTAAACAGACTCAAAGAAGAGAATGCAGATTACGGTTCTTTAAGATTAGAATTAGGTAATGTAAAAGAAGAAGATTGGGCAAATAACTGGAAACAATACTTCAAACCTTTCACAGTAGGTGAAAAGTTTGTGATTAAACCAACTTGGGAATCTTATGATGAAACAACAGATCGTCATATCCTTGAAATTGATCCAAACTCTTCTTTCGGTACAGGACAACATTATACTACACAACTTTGTATTGAGCAGCTAGAAAATATTGTAAAACCATCTTGTGAAGTATTAGATATGGGATGTGGTAGTGGTATTTTATCCATTGCAGCTTTAATGCTTGGTGCAAATCATGTTACAGCAGTAGATATTGACCAAAATTCAGTAGATATCGCATGTGAAAACTTTGCACAAAACAAAATGGATACAGCGCGCTATACAACATACTGTGGTAACGTTATGGCAGATGAAGCATTAGAAAATAAAATTGGTCATAGAAAATATGATATTGTTGTAGCAAACATTGTTGCAGATGTTATTATTGGGATGAAACATGAGCTTAGAAACTTCTTAAAGGCAGATGGTAAACTGATTGCATCAGGTGTGATTGGGGACCGTGCAGAAGAAGTTAAAGGTCATTTAGAAGAAGTAGGCTTTGAAGTAGACAACATTACAGAGAAAAATGATTGGGTTGCAATCTTAGCACATATTAAATAATAGAAAAGGTGAAGCATGGCGAAATTTTTTGTAAATCCAGAAGATGTGTCAGAAGATACAATCGTTATTAAGGGGACTGATGTCAATCATATTAAAAATGTCTTAAGATTACCTATAGGAAAAGAAATTTTGATAAATGATAGACAAGGTCATGATTATCAGTGTATAATAAAAGAAATTGATGCAGAAATAGTGACGGCAAAAATCGTTGAAGCTATAGATAATACGACAGAGCCAGCTGTAAGTACAGTTTTATTCCAATCACTTGTAAAAGGGGAAAAGATGGAATTTGTAATCCAAAAGAGTGTTGAGATTGGTGTAACAAAGATTGTTCCTCTTATGACCAAACGCTGCGTTGTCAAATTAGAATCGGAAAGCAAAATGAATAATAAGATTGCACGTTGGCAAAAGATTGCTGAAAGTGCAGCGAAGCAAAGTAAAAGAGGTATTGTTCCAGAAATTACAATGCCAATGACTTTTAAAGAAGCACTTGAATATAATAAGGAAACATTAGACTGCGGTTGTATCCCATATGAAAATGAATCATCTTATCATATCAAAGCTTATTTACAATCATTAGATGTCCAATCAATAGGGGTATTTATTGGACCAGAAGGTGGCTTTACAGAAGAAGAAGTAGCCTTAGCAATGGAATATGGAGTACAATCAATTACTTTAGGGAAACGCATCTTAAGGAGTGAGACAGCAGGTTTAGTAACATTAGCTAATATCATGTATGAGATGGGAGAGATTTAGATGGAGAAGGTTACTTTTTTGGTTGTAGATGATGCTATTTTTATGAGGACAGTGCTCAAAAAAATGCTTACAGAACCAGACTTTACTGTTGTAGGTGAAGCTGGAAATGGACTGCAAGCAGTTGAGATGGCACAGCATCTTCAACCAGATATTGTAACGCTTGATATTACAATGCCAGAACTTGACGGTATTGAAGCAATTGAAAAAATATTAGAAGTAAGTCCAAATACCAAGATTATTATGTGTTCAGCAATGGGACAACATTCAAAAGTTGTAGAGGCAATAAAAAGAGGTGCTAAAGACTTTATCGTGAAACCTTTTGAGAAAACACGTGTATTACAAGCTATTTATAATGTAATGAGTAGATAATAATGAGGGACTTTTCCCTCATTTTTTATATGTAAAAACAATATAATCCTGGAAAGGTTCAACAAAGGGAGAGCAAACGAATATGCTAAATGAAATCTATTTAGATAATGCTGCCACAACCAAACCTTATGAGGAAGTGGCAAATGTTGTAGCAAACACGATGCTATATACTTATGGGAATCCATCCTCTTTGCATAAAAAAGGCATGGAAGCAGAAAATATGCTTAAGGAAGCAACTCACTTCTTTGCACGTGGGTTAGGTGCTCAGCCAGAAGAAATCATTTATACATCTGGTGGAACAGAAAGTAATAATACAGCCATCATAGGTGCAGCAATGGCCTATAAGAGACAGGGAAATAAAATTATTACCTCTGCCATTGAGCATCCATCTGTAAAAGAAGTATTTCGTTATTTAGAAGAGCAAGGTTTTGAAGTAGTTACAATTGGTGTGGATGAAAATGGTCTGATTCGTTTAGAAGAGCTCAAAGAGGCGATTGACGATCAAACACTATTAGTAAGTATTATGCATGTGAATAATGAGATTGGAACAATTCAACCTATTGAAACTATTGGTGGACTTATTAAAGAAAAAAATAAGGAAACACTATTCCATGTAGATGCAGTGCAGTCTTTTGCAAAGTTACCAATTCATGTGAAACGTGCAAAGATTGATTTCTTATCAGCTAGTGCACATAAGTTCCATGGACCACGCGGTGTAGGTTTACTTTATAAAAATAAATCAGTACGTATGCAAAGTCTTGTATATGGTGGTGGTCAACAAAAGAACATTCGTTCGGGAACAGAAAATATACCAGGCATTGTAGGTGCTTATAAAGCAGCCCAAATGACTATTGCACACCAAGAAGAAATGATGGCACATATGAAGGCCTGCAAACAGTATTTAGCAGAAACTATTCTTAGTGAAATTCCTGATACATGGCTTAATGGCCCAAGTGTAGAGGAGAGTGCACCATACATTTTAAATATTGGATTTAAAGATGTGAGATCAGAAGTATTATTACATGTACTTGAGGAAGAAGGGATTTATGTTTCTTCAGGCTCTGCATGTTCTACGCATAAAAAAGAAAAAGGTGGCGTGCTTGTGGCAATTGGTAACCAAGCGACTCAATTAGACCATGCGATTCGTTTCTCTTTTTCATATGAAACACAAATTGAAGATTTAAAAAGAGTGGTTGAAGTTCTAAAGAAACAGATTCCATTTCTTAGAAGATATACACCAGGAGGAAGAAGATAGTGAAAAACGTTTTTTTAATTAAATATGGCGAATTAGCTATTAAAGGTAAAAACAGACATTTATTCGAAAATAAATTAGTAACAAACGTAAAACGTAACTTAAAAGATGTAGGTGAGTTTGTTGTTACAAAAGAGCAAGGACGTATCATGGTTGAGCCAGTAGATAGTGAAGCAATTGATGTTCAAACAGTACTTGACCGTTTAGGACGTATCTTTGGGATTGTAGGGATTGCCTATGGGTTAAAAGAAGATGAGGTTTCATTAGAAGCTGTTAAACGTCTTGCACTTGTTCAAATGAAAGATGTTTGTAAGGAAGGTGAGCAAATTACATTTAAAGTAGACACAAGACGTGCAGACAAACGTTTCCCTATGACATCTATGGAAGTAAGCTGCGAAATCGGTGGATACTTATTAGATGAATTTGGTGACCAAGTAAAAGTTGATGTACGTCATCCAGAGGTAACATTACAAGTAGAGTTACGTAACCATACTTACGTGTATATTAACACATATAAAGGTGCGGGTGGTATGCCATATGGTACAAATGGAAAAGCAACCTTACTTTTATCAGGTGGAATCGATAGCCCAGTTGCAGGATGGATGATTGCAAAACGTGGAGTAGAAGTGGATGCTGTATACTTCCATGCACCACCGTATACAAGTGAACGTGCAAAACAAAAAGTAGTAGACTTAGCTAAAAAAGTAGCTATGTACACAGGTAAAATGAAGTTACACGTTGTAAACTTTACAGATATACAGCTTAAAATTTATGAACGTTGTCCACACGAAGAACTTACAATCATCATGAGACGCATTATGATGTATATTGCAGAAGCAATTGCAGCAAAGAATGGTAGCATGGCACTGATTACAGGTGAAAGTATTGGACAAGTAGCAAGTCAAACAATGCACAGTTTAGTTGTAACAAATAATGCAGCAACCATGCCAGTCTTTAGACCACTTATTGGTTTTGATAAAGAAGAGATTGTTCAAATTGCAAAACGCATTGATACATTTGAAACATCTATCCAACCATTTGAAGACTGTTGTACAATTTTCGTAGCAAAACATCCAGAAACAAAACCAAAATTAGATTATATTAAGAAATCAGAAGCATTATTAGATGATATCATTGAAGAAATGATGCAAAAAGCAATTGATGAAGTAGAAATCTACGAATGCTAAAAGAATAAAAAATAAGGAATGATGCAAGGCATCATTCCTCTTAAAAAATCCTTATTTGTCTGGAGCTTCAACGATGAAATCATGGAGTGCAGAGGTAACGGTCTCTACACAAGAATCGTTATAGATATCTAAACGTAATGGCGTACTTAAGTCTAAGCTAAAGATTCCCATAATCGATTTAGCATCAATAATATAGCGACCAGAAGAAAGGTCAAATTCGCTATCATACGTATTAATCGTATTAACGAATTGTTTAACTTTTTCTATAGAATTTAATGTGATATAAATAGATTTCATATAAACACACTCCTTATAAGTAATCAAATTGTTTATTAGGTATGTAATTTAAGCTACTTGTATCATATAGTTTGCATGAATGAATGTCAATAATTAAGAGGTGAGAAATTGAGAAAAGTAGCATGTTATACATTAGGCTGTAAGGTCAATCAATATGACACAGAAGCCGTATTAGAAAAATTCAAAGAAGCGGGCTATGAAGAAGTCGACTTCAATGAATATGCCGATGTTTATGTAGTAAATACTTGTACAGTAACCCATTTAAGTGACCGTAAATGTAGACAAATGCTACGTAAGACAAAGAAAATCAATCCAGCAAGTACACTAGTAGCCATGGGATGTTATGCTCAGATTGCTGGAGATAAAATTAAAGATCAAGTAAGTGAGATTGATATTATTATCGGAACGGATAGACGTAATCAAATCGTAGAACTTATAGAAGAATTTGAACAAGGTCAAGAAGAGATGATCAGTGTTGTATCCAATATTATGGATGTTCGTGAATTCGAAGAAATGACCATTTCACACATTGGTGAACGTACAAGAGTATATGTAAAAGTACAAGAAGGATGTAATAATTACTGTACTTACTGTATTATTCCATATACGAGAGGACGTATCAGAAGTAGAAAAGAAGACCAAGTATTTGAAGAAGTTAAAAGACTTGCAGGACTTGGCTTTAAAGAAATTATTCTTACAGGGATTCATGTCCTTGCTTATGGGAAAGATTTAGGAGATACAAACCTCATTAAACTCCTTCAAAGAGTGCATGATATTGAAGGAATTGAGCGTATTCGTATGAGTTCTATCGAACCAGTAGCTATTACAGAAGAATTTATTAATGCCCTTCGAGATATGCCAAAAGTATGTCACCATTTCCACTTATCATTACAAAGTGGTAGTGATACTGTGTTAAAACGCATGAATCGTAAGTACACAACAGAAGAATATGCTAAAAGTGTAGAGGCACTGAGAGAACTTTGGCCAGATGTTGCCTTAACAACAGATGTGATTGTAGGATTCCCAGGGGAAACAGACAAAGAATTTGAAGAAACATTAGAATTTGTAAAACGTGTTAAACTATCTCAAATTCATATTTTCCCATTCTCTCCAAGAGAAGGTACACCTGCAGCTAAAATGAAAGATCAAATTAAACCAGAAGTTAAATCAAAACGTGAAGCAGCACTTGTTAAGGAAGAAAGAATGCTTCGTGAGAATTTCATACAGCAGTTTATTGGAACACAGATGGAAGTATTATTTGAAAAACATGAAGCAGGTTATGTAGCAGGCTACACAGGAAACTACTTACGTGTACAAGTAGCAGGTGATGAAACATTAGAAAACACAATTCGCCAAGTTCAAATTGAAAAACAACTTGACGAGCACACCTTATATGGCAAATTAGTGTAAATACAGAGAAATATTTTTTAAAATTATATATAGTTTTGTTACAAATTATGGTATACTTATACTATAAAAGGTTGAGCTATTGGAAGGTGAGCACGATGAATAATATGAACGAAACAATGCAATTTCACTTAGAGGGTGTTGAAAAAGTTTCAACAAGAGAAATCTTAATGGATGTATATGAAGCGCTTGCAGAAAAAGGCTATCATCCAATCAATCAAATAGTAGGATATATTATGTCTGGAGACCCAACTTACATTACTAGCCATAATGGCGCTAGAAATAAAATTCGTAAGTTAGAAAGAGATGAGATTTTAGAAGAACTTGTCACTTATTATCTAAAACATTAAGGAGGGCTGTAGGGGATAACTCTACAGTTTTTTTATAGGAGGCCATCGTGCGTATTTTAGGTTTAGATTTTGGAACAAAAACCACTGGAGTTGCAGTAAGTGACCCAATGGGTTGGACAGCTCAAGGATTAGAGATTATTAGAAGACAAGAGGACGAACACTTAAAAGCAACCTTAAACCGTATTGCTCAAATTTGTACGGAGTATAAAGTTGAGAAAATCGTTCTTGGACTTCCTAAGAATATGAACAACACATTAGGGGAAAGAGGTGAAAAAACCTTATTATTCAAACAAAAGTTAGAAGCTAGACTTCAGATTCCTGTAGAGACTTGGGATGAGAGACTCAGCACAGTAGCAGCAGAAAATGTTCTTTTAGAAGCGGATGTAAGTCGTAAAAAAAGAAAAAATGTAATTGATAAATTAGCTGCAACGATTATTTTACAAAATTATTTAGATGCGAAACATTAAGAAAAATAGCTTAATAAGATCAAGCATTTGAGAAGGGAAAGAAGACATGTCTGAAGCAGTAGAAAAAATTAGATTTATTGACGAAGAAAGCAATGAAGAAATTTGGTTTGAAGTCATTGATGAAGCAATAATCGAACAAGTAAAATATATTTTGGTAGTAGATGAAGACGATATTTCGACTATTTTAAAACAAGTAAACGAAGATGGCGAAGAAGTAGAATACATGCTTGTTGAAGATGAAGATGAATTTAAAAAAGCTGCCACTGAATTTATGGCAAGCGATGCATACGATATTGAAATATAGTCCTCTATGCCTAGAAACAAAACTAATAGGAATGAGGGGCAAGATAAATGGTGAACGCTGCAGATTTTAAAGAAAGATTAAAAGAGAAGGGTTGCAAGTTAACAATGCAACGCCGTAGTGTATTAGATGTACTTTTAGAGCATAGCAATGAGCATTTATCAACAGAAGAAATCTATGATAAAGTCAAAGGAAAATTCCCTGAGATTGGTCTTGCTACTGTTTATAGAACCGTACAGCTTTTTGAAGAGATGGGCATCGTAGATCGTTTAAATTTTGATGACGGATGTAGCCGTTTTGAGCTTGCATCTGAAGATACTGTGCATCATCATCATCATTTAATTTGTGAAGAATGTAATAAAGTTTTCGAAGTTGAAAACGATTTATTAGATGATATTGAGAAAGAAATTGAGAGTAAATATAATTTTAAAATACATGACCATAATGTAATGTTTTATGGGATTTGTAAGGATTGCGAAGAAAAGAAAATATAGATATAAGACTATGGAGGTGTAGCTTTGGTACCCAGAAAAGCTAAAAGTAAATTGCGTATTATACCATTGGGAGGGCTAGGCGAAATTGGGAAAAACATGACCTTATTTGAGTATGAAGATGATATACTCATTGTAGATTGTGGACTAGCATTCCCAGAAGATGAAATGTTAGGAATCGATTTAGTTATTCCAGATATTACGTACGTAATGAAAAATATTCAAAAAGTAAGAGGGATTGTTTTAACACATGGACATGAGGATCACATTGGTGGACTTCCTTATATTCTTCAAGAGTTAAATGTACCTCTATATGCTACTAAATTAACAATGGGATTAGTAGAGAACAAATTAAAAGAGCATAACTTGCTCAGAACAACAGAACGTATTGTTGTTGCACAAGGTGAAACGATTAAACTTGGAAATAACTTTAAAGTAGAGTTCATCCGTTCAAATCACAGTATTGCAGATGCAGTCATGTTATCTATTTGGACACCACAAGGCATTGTTGTGCATACAGGGGACTTTAAAGTAGACTATACACCAATTAGTGGTGCACCAATTGACTTACATCGTTTAGCTGAAATCGGTAAAAAACGTGTACTTGCACTGATGGCAGATAGTACAAATGTTGAAAGACCTGGGTTTACACAGTCTGAAAAGATTGTAGGGGAAAAATTTGAAGATGTATTTGCATCAAACCAAGACAAACGTATTATGGTTGCAACTTTTGCATCCAATATTGACCGTGTACAACAAATTATTAATGCAGCGCATAAATACAAACGTAAAGTAGTAGTACTTGGACGTAGTATGGTCAACGTTGTAAAAACAGCAAGTGAATTAGGTTATTTAACAATTCCTGAAAATACACTTATTGAAATTAATGATGTTAAAAGATATCGTGATGATCAAGTGGTTTTAATTATGACAGGAAGTCAAGGGGAGCCAATGGCAGCCTTATCTAGAATGGCAACATCTGATCACAAACAAATTGAAATCAAACCAGGGGACGTTATAATCTTAAGTTCAACACCTATTCCAGGTAATGAAAAAACAGTCTCTAAAGTTGTTAATGAACTTTGCAAAAAAGGTGCAAAAGTTATTCGTGAGGATACACACGTATCTGGGCATGCAGCTCAAGAAGAACTTAAACTTATTCATACTTTAGTAAGACCAAAATATTTCATTCCTGTGCATGGTGAATACCGTCATTTACAAAAACATGCAGAGCTTGCAATGGAATTAGGTATGAAACGTAACAATATCGTGATTCCAGCTATTGGAGAAGTTGTTGAACTTGGTCCAGATCAAATCAAGACAGCAGGAAATGTACCATCAGGTCAAGTTCTTGTAGATGGTCTTGGTGTAGGAGATGTCGGAAATATTGTATTACGTGATCGTAAACACTTATCACAAGATGGTCTTTTAATTGTTGTAATGACATTAGAAAAAGAATCAGGTATTGTTGTAGCAGGTCCAGACATTATTTCTCGTGGTTTCGTTTATGTAAGAGAAGCAGAAAATCTTATGGACGAAGCAAAATCAGTTGTTAGAAGAGCATTAGATCGCTGTGAAGATAAACACATCGTTGAATGGTCACAAATCAAAACAATTGTAAAAGATGACTTACGCGAATTTGTATGGCAAAAAACAAAACGTAGTCCAATGATTTTACCAATCATTATGGAAGTTTAATAAGAAAGACGTTATTTCTAAGAAATTAGAGATAGCGTCTTTTTTGTATAGGTGATTTTATATTAACTCATATATAAAGCATTTTTTAGTTGTGTTTCGCGAATAGTTTAGATTTTATAAATTATAAATCAAAAGGTACTTTCTCGTATTAAGTTTATATATATAAGCAATTTATTGGTATCGTTAGAAAAAGTCATCTCAATATAAAAAAACTGCTATCAGGGAATTAATAGCAGCTAAAATAACGAAATAAAACTTATTCTAATCATCATGAATTTTTAAAATGACTAGAAATAAGTTAACTATTTAGAGTAATATTATTTTTTCTCAAGTTCTTTACAAAGCTTTTTGAGTGCTTTTTTCTCAATACGAGAGACATAGGAGCGGGATATACCCATCAGTTCAGCTATTTCGCGCTGTGTCATCTCTTCTTGGTTATTCAGTCCATAACGTAGCAAGAGAATTTCCTTCTCTCTAGGCTTTAAAATATTGCGTATATGCTGATATAGCTTACGCACTTCCATTTCTAAATCGACTTGATCAAAAATTGTATCATTTTCTGTACATAAAATATCTAACAAGCTGATTTCATTACCTTCTTGATCCATGCCAATTGGCGCGTGAAGAGATGTTTCAGAACGTTGTTTACGACCAGCACGAATACTCATCAAAATCTCATTTACTATTACCACTTTCTGGAAACAGTTTAGACATACGTTTATAAGAATTAGGACCAAATAATTGAACGGTAACATTATTACCGTCCCATTCTATTTTTTCAATAAGAGTACTGAGAAAAGCTCGCTTCTTGAGAATATCAAAAGAATCAAATTCCTGATCAAAATAGGAAAGTTGCTGGGTGATATAAGTTCTTTTGGCTTCACTAGCCATTGAAAGAGGCACACTTTCTTCTAGTTGTAGCAGATTTTCTTCTAGTGAAAGACGCTGAGTTTTAAGAGCACTTACTTTATCTAAGATGATTTTTGTTAAATCTGGATCCTCAATAAGAGCTAATTTATTTATAAGATTATCAATGGATATCTTATTGGTTTCTAATTTTTCTTTGAGCTGCTTTTTCTCTAAGGCCCGTTCACTTTCAACATGGCTCATCTTTGTATTTTCTGTAGCGAGTTGTTTCATTAAGCTACTATTATTTGATTGTATCTTCTGAAGTTCAGAAGTAACCATTTCATCTACTTTAAGACCATTTACATTAGGAACATTACATCTTTCTCCATGAGTCTTTTCTTTTAATTCACAAATATAATAGAAGCTTTGCTTACCTTCCTTATTGATACGCCCTAATTTTGGTCGCATGTAACTACCACATTCTTTACAAATAAGAAGACTTGATAGAAGAGAAGAAGTATTCTTAGAGCTTCTATAACTTTTATCTTTATTATCATTGATTATATGTTGTACCTTAATCCAATCTAAAGAAGGAATGACCCCATTGTGAAGTCCGACGGATATAATCCATTCTGTATAAGGACGTAGTCGATTAGAACGACCTTTTTGTTGCAAGGAACGATTGAAGGGCATGATAGCATGAATACCATCATATTTAGAGGTATCGCTATATACCTGACAGCCTAAATCTGTAAAATAGTCAAATGTATGTTGATCTGCGATGGCATAAACAGGATTAGTTAAGATATTACGTAAAGAGAAACGAGAATAATCTTTCCCATTTTTTGTTTTAATGTTAGATTTAAGTAAATAGGTTTCGACAGCTGATAAGCTATTATATTCTAAAAACTTCTTATAAATCAATTTGACCATACTGGTCTCTTCATCTATAGGAGAAAGTTTATAAGAACTTCTTTCTTTACCACTCTCATCTATATGAATCACTTCTTCTGAAGAAAAACCTAAAGGTGTATTCCCACCTAACCAACGTCCAGACTTGGAAAGCTCTAACATATTATCTTTAATACGTTCTGCAATAATTTCTCTTTCAAATTGTGCAAAAATAGAGGTCATATACATCATGGCAGTTGCCATAGGAGAGTAATCTCCAAAGTTTTCACTTACGGATACAAATTTCACATCATATTTTTTTAAGGTATCAAGTACTTGAGCAAAATCTGAAATGCTTCTAGTGATACGGTCTAAGCGATAGACGATAAGTACGGCTATTTCCTTATTTTTAACAGCCTTCATTAGATTTTGAAATTGCGGGCGATTGGTATTACCACCAGAATAGCCTTCATCTTCAAATAATAGAATATCTTCTGTATCATAAATCATTTCATTTCTATTAATAGTGTGTTCAATGTAATTTCGGCACATATTAATCTGATTTTCTACTGAGTCTCCCTTTCCTGTAAATTTACTTTTTCTGCTATAGATTGCAATACGTCTTTTATTCATGTTGACCTCCGGATGTTATTTTTAGTTATATAGAATTTTATATTATAAATAATATTTTGTCATTAGCTTGCTTTTGAATGCTCACAGTGATTCATCCAATTAGGATCAAAGCTTTTAGTAGCAATGATTTCCTGTGTTTCCTTTAAAAGTTGTAACTTCTCGTCATAAGTTAAATCAAGTTCATTTAAAGTTGCAAACATCATTTGGC
>JAGAVZ010000251.1 GCA_017941635.1 Cellulosilyticum sp. | reverse complement strand
TTTTTAGAATTAGATTTTAGTGAAGTACCCGCTATTATAGGAGTATTAACCATTCATCCTTTGTCAGGGATAGTGATTGTGGTTCTAAAAAATGTCTTAAAAGTTGTGTTGTTTCAAAGTACCACAGCCTATGCAGGAGAACTAGCTAATATGGCAGTATCTTTGGGGTATATCTTACCACTGACGTTGATGATGAGAAGAAAGAAGAATTTAAAGCATGTTGGCATAGGTCTTGGAATAGGTGTTATAACAATGACGATTGCAGGTGGTGTGATAAATTATTTTATTACTTTACCGATGTATGCCAAATTATTTATGCCAATGGAATCTATCATAGAGATTGGACACATGATTTATTCAGGAATTGTAGATAAGGGGACTTTGGTATTGTATTCAATTGTACCCTTTAATTTAATAAAAGGAACCGTTGTGGCACTTACCAGTGTATTGATTGTAAAAGGTCTAAGACCTGTTATTGTACATTTAGGTTATAGATCTCAAAAATAAAAAATAAATTAAGTTAGATGATGAAGATAAAAGCGTTAGAGCAAGTTATTATTCATATAGGATGAAAAAGAATTAGGGTGCTAAGTACGCCTATATTTTGGTGATGTGTTGTATAGGTGTGAGATTAATGAGTCAATCAATAGAAAAGGCTAATATTTTAGGGATAGAGGACTTAAGAGGTTGAAAGTTTATACATCCCGTATTAAAATGAGAGAAAAGTCGTATCAAATGGATAAGGCTGCTAGAAGATGAGAGGTTATAAAATGATTTGTTATGAAACATATAGTGAACAAGAGACATTTGAAATAGGACGTATGCTGTCTGAGCAGTCTAAACCTGGAGATATCTTTTGTTTATTAGGAGATTTAGGTGTAGGTAAAACTGTTTTTTCAAAAGGATTTGCGATTGGACTAGGGATTACAGAGCATATTACAAGTCCTACATTTACCATTGTACAAGTGTACGAAGGGCCAAAGCCACTCTATCACTTCGATATGTACCGTATTGAAGATGAAGATGAATTAGAGATGATTGGATATGAGGATTATTTCTTTGGTCAAGGTGTATGTCTTGTAGAATGGGCAAATAATGTTGAAGATGTTATTCCACGAGATGCCAAGTGGATTACAATTGAAAAAGATTTAGAAAAAGGTTTTGATTATAGAAAAATAACAATAAAGTAGGTGTAAGTATGAATTTATTAGCAATAGATGCATCAGGTGTAGCGGGAAGTGTGGCATACATCAAAGATGGAAAATTAGCAGGAGAATATTATTTTTGTGATAAATTAACACATTCACAAACGATTATGCCAATGTTAGAGCATATGAAAACGTTAATCTCAATGAATTTAGATGAGGTAGATGCAGTAGCGGTTACAGCAGGGCCTGGTTCGTTTACAGGACTTAGAATTGGTGTAACAGCAGCTAAAGCACTAGCATTAGCACTAGATGTACCAATTGTAGGAGTACCTACTTTAGATGTTATTGCCCAGGCAATGTACTTCACAGATTATTATATTTGTCCAATTATGGATGCTAGAAGAAATCAAGTGTATACAGCACTTTATAAGTGGAATGAAGAAAACTTAGAACGTCTAACAGAACATATGGCAACAGATATGACTGAGTATCTGGAAGAACTTAAAGCATATGAAGGGAAAATCATTTTCTTAGGTGATGGTGTATCTGTGCATAAGGAACGTATAGAAGAGATACTAGGAAGTCAGGCAGTGTTTGCACCAAGCTTTTGTAACTTACAACATGCAAGTGTGTTAGGTGTAATAGCAGAAAAACTTTATCATGAAGGTAAAGCAGAAGACGCGTCTACTTTTGTGCCAATGTACTTAAGAAAATCACAAGCAGAGCGTGAAAAAGAGGAACGTGAAAGAAATGGTTGTTAGAGAGATGACACTAGAGGATGTGGAAGCAGTTTATCAACTGAGTAGCGCTTGTTTTAGTGAACCATGGTCACTAGAATCGATTAAACAAGAGATGGCAAATCCAGTAGCAAGCTATTTTGTGGCAGAACAAGATGATAAGATAGTTGGATATAGTGGACTTTGGCATGTGTTAGATGAAGGTGAAGTGATTAATATTGCTGTAAGTAGCAAAAATAGAAGGCAAGGAATAGGTACTTTACTTTTAGAAAGGTTATTGGAAGAGGCTGAAGCATATAAGCTACAGGTGATTCATTTAGAAGTAAGAGAAAGTAATAGTGCAGCACAAAATTTATATCGAAGATATGGATTTAAGGCTATTGCAGTACGCAAAGGATATTATCATAAGCCGGTGGAAGATGCTGTAATTATGGCGTATAATAGATAAAATGTTATGAATAAGATTCCGGAGTGTTACAATGTGGTAATATTTCGGGATTTTTTATTATAAAATATAAATAGTAAGTGTAAAGAAAATGAAATATTTATTAGAGCATTCGTGTGGTATAATTGGATTTGTTATGTATATAGATAGGAAATAAAAGTAGAAATAAAGGAGATAAAGATGAGAAGAAAGCTAATGAGTGTGTTGTTAGCAGTGTCTATAATGGCACAAGGGAGTACAGTTTGGGCAATTGATAGTGAAATGACTAGTAGTACTGAGCAAATACAAACTCAAGAAATAGAGAACCAAGAACAAGAAGAGACTAAAGAAGAAAATATAATAACAGAGTCCAGTGTTGCTAGTAAAATAAGTGACCAAGTTATATCTGGTGATATATTTACATTTACAATAGATTCTAAAAAATATTATAAAAATGGCAATAAGTATATATTAACAGCTGAACCTATAAGTATTGAGGGGAGGAATTATTTACCGGTTCGCTTCGTGGCTGAGACAGTATTAGAGGGAAGTATGTCATTTAACCAAGGGAAGATTGAAATTACAAAAGGTGATATGACATTACAAATGGTGGTTGATCGTAATAAGGCTAATTTAAATGGACAAGAAGTAACTTTAGAGGGCAAACCTATAGTTAAAAATAATACAACCTATATACCAGTAAAAGTATTGAGTGATTACTTTGATTTTAAAGTAGATTATACGAGTCAAACAAAACAGGTAAAACTTATTGGACCAGATAAAGGGATTAATACGGCACCAATTGCACAATTTAATTTTGGTCAAACAACTTATACAGAGGGACAGAGCGTTAATGCTACTAACATAAGCTATGATCCAGATGGACATCATTTAAAAGATAAGATGTGGTGTTTGATTAATGGGCAACAAAGTACAATGAATAAAGAGCTGTCACATATCTTTAAGTCACCTAAGGCTGGTGTATATACGATAGGGCTAAGAGTTCAAGATCAATATGGGTTATGGAGTGAATGGTCTTATAAAGATATTACAATATTACCAAATGAGGTACCTAAAATTACTTATTTGGGGACAGATAAAAATACATATGCCCAAGGTGAAACTATTACATATCAATACTTTTATGATAATGAACCTTGGGAAAAAGTTATAAATGAAAAGTGGACATATAGACATGCAGATGAAGATGAATCTAAAGCGATTTTAGGTAAGCCAAATGCACTATTTACAGAGGGGGATTATATCATTGCATTGCAAGTAGACGATGCTTTTGGAAATAGAAGTGAGGTGTATGAAACAACTATTACTATTACTGAACAGGTACTAAGTACAGAGTTACAGTTTAGATTTAATCATGGGAAAATAGGAGATATTATTGATAATTATCAAGGGTTTAATTATAGAGACTATGATGATGCAAATATTGTTTCTACAAGTTTAGTAGCAGGTCGAATGATTATGAGTGATTCACCGGAAGAAGTAAAAAGAGAAGGTATTTTGTATCGAGATAGTATTAATGGTAAAGGGCGTTTATTAATTCATCATATTAATAAATTTAGTGATTCAAGTGTTGCAAGTGGAACGAAAAGAGTAGTAATTGTAGCTGAGAATAAGACAGATAAACCTATAACAATGACATTAGGAAATAAAACGATTAAAGGGCCGGTTACAGATATTCTTTATTTAGGACAAAAGTTGTTATATGACTACTTAGTAGGATCTCAAGATGAAGTAATTACATTACAACCAGGAGAAAAACAATATATTTATGATTCAGGAACGAGATGGAAACAAGAAACTTGTATTTCTGGATTAATGGATATAGAAACAACTGGAGATGTAACCTTTACAATGGCTGCTGTATCAGCAGGAAGTACCTTAGATAGCATGACAGGAATGGAGCTTTTCTTACAAGCAGTTCATCCAAGAGGAACTTTTGAAGGAACAGGCATTAAGTATAATTTGATTTTAGATGAAACAAAACCAACTAAAATTGTTCTAGGAAATGGACAAGAGGAATGGGTAAAAGGGTATGATGCACTAACACATGATGAAGCGTTTAATAAAGGTAACTATGGTGTATCTTACTATATTACAATTACAGCAACAGAAGATACAGGAATTATTCTTAATCCAAGAGCTAACGTTTTTAGAGGAGCAGTTAAGTGGAAAGGCGAAGGTGTTTATAATGTACCTAATACAGGTACAATTTTTAATAATACAGCTAAAGCAGTATCTTTAGGTACAATCAAAGCTGGAGAAACTAAAACATTAGAATATATGCTACCAAATGGTTCTTCAGCACCAGTTGTATTAGCATTTATTCCAAGTAGTTATTGGGATAATTAAAGTATAAAAATGACCGTACAAAGTAAAATTTAAATTACTTTTGTATGGTTATTTTTATGTGCAAAATTTTAGGTTATAAATTTGAGCATAAAAATAGAGGAATTATCAATAATTAAGAAATTATTGTCGAAACATGGAATATACTAGAATGAGGGGGGGATTATATGAATAGCCAAAATGAGCTAAATTGGACTGAACTCAATCGTTCTTATCAACCTTCTAATCTTTCATTTCGTACAACTAATGAGGTGGATTGTATTGAGGGATTATTCCACCAAGAAGATGCAATAGAAACAATAGAGCAAGGATTACAAATAGATAGCACCGGCTATAATCTATATATATGTGGCGTCACTAATAAAGAAATGGAAAATGCGATTGTTGACAAAGTGAAAGAAATTGCTTATAAAAAACAAAAACCTATGGCGGTAGGATATATATACAATTTTGATATTCCGGAAGAACCTAATGTCATTGAGCTTATAAGTGAAGATGCCCTACAATTGAAACAGGATTTAGAAGAGTTTAGGGCATTTATTATGAATGATATTCCAATTCTTGTTAATGATGAAAAAGTACAGGAAAAAAAAGAATCAATCATTGCTGAGTTTGAAAAAATTAGTGAAAGATATTTTATGGATTTGACAGCACAAGCTAGTCAAAAAAATATACAATTAACAAAGACAGAAGAAGGAATTAAATTTGCACCGCTTAATGAAAAGGGAGAAAATTTGAGTAAAGAAGCTTTTTTGAAGCTTTCATCTGTAGAGCAAGAGCAGATTATGACAGATATTCATTTGATCCAAGAGTATATGGATGATATTGTAATAGCTCTAGAAAAAAAAGAAAATGAATACTTGCAGATGTATGAAGAGATTGGGCAAGAAGTAATACTTAAAGAAGTAAGTATGATTATTAAAAAATTACAAGGAAAGTATAGCCAGTATTCTAAACTACTAAATTACTTTAATGGTGTAGCGGAAGAAATATTAGATAATTTGGATTTGGTTGTAAGTTTTGCGGAGCAAAATGAAGAAATTGAACCTAAAGTAAAGGAAACCATCAAACAAGAAGTAGCACAAATGGTTAAAAAATATGATATCAATTTATTAGGAATGCCTAAAGGAAATTATGCACCTGTTATCAATGATATTGAAGATAGAAGAAGAGAATTAATAGGAAGTATTCTTTTAGATGTAGAGAATAATTCTGTGCAAAGTAGCTTTTTGCATATTCGCTCAGGACTCTTAAATCAAGCGAATGGTGGATATCTAATTGTGCATATGGATGAACTTGTTGCAAAGCCTAAAGGATGGAAACAATTAAAAAGTGTTCTTCGAACAGGAAAAATGTACATTGAGGGTAATGAGGAAGTAGGGATTACCCTTGCTACGGCAATTCGTCCACAGCCTATTCCAGTTAATGTAAAAGTCGTTTTAATAGGTAATGATTCGTTATATGAGGTTTTAAAGAATTATGATGATGAATTTACAAAACTTTTTAAAGTCAAAGCAGTTTTTAATGATGAAATTAATATAAGTACACATAAAGTGGAACAGATTGCAGGTGTTATTAAAGGATTATCTGAAAAAGAAGAGATTAAGCCGCTTACAGCATCTGGATTATTACGCTTATTGGAATTTGGATATCGTCAAATGGAACATCCAAGTAAAATTTCGAGTGACTTTGATTGGATGATGGATATTTTAAGAGAAGCCCAGCAGCATGCAGATACAGTTATTGATAAGGAACATATTGAAAAATGTCTTAGAGTAAGAGGAAAATATGTTCGAAGGTTAAAGGAAAAATTAGATGAGTCATTAGAAGATGGCACCTATTTAATAGATACAAAAGGTGCTAAAATTGGTCAAATTAATGGTTTAGCAGTATATAGTATAGAAGATTATAGTTTTGGAAGACCTATACGAATTACAGCAACAACTTACAGAGGAAAACAAGGAATTATAGATATTGAAAATGAAGCAAAATTAAGTGGTTCTATTCATACAAAAGGAATTCATATCATTACAGGGTTTTTAGGAAATCAATTTGCGCAAGATATACCACTTTCCTTAAATTGTAATATATGTTTTGAGCAAAGTTATGTAGGTGTGGACGGAGATAGTGCATCAAGTGCAGAACTTTATGCGATTTTATCTAGTTTGGCAGAGGTACCTATTTATCAAAATATTGCAGTGACGGGATCAGTTAATCAATTTGGAGAAATACAACCTGTAGGTGGAATTAATGAAAAAATTGAAGGATTTTTTCAATTTTGTCAAAAGAGAGGTTTGTCAGGTAAAGAAGGAGTTGTGATTCCGAGAAAAAATATGAAGGAATTACTTTTGGAATCTGAAGTCGTTGAAGCAGTTAAAAATCATCAATTTCATATCTATGCAATTACAGATATATGGGAAGGAATTGAGATTATGACGGGTCAACAAAAAGAATTTATAAAGAAACATGTTCAAGAAAAATTGACGATATTTAATCAATAAATAAAGTTGCTCTTTGGGGAGCAGCTTTATTTATTGATTATTAAAAGTAATTAGAAAAAAGTTATCTGTGATATAATATAAAAAGTAAAAGGGGAAATGTTTACCAGTTACAGATAGAGAGGAAATGATGTTTTTAAGATATAGTGGCTTGAAATATAAAGCAAGAATATGGTAAACTAACTGAAGACATATGAGATATGTGCCAACAAATGGATTGTAATAACAAGGGTTTTCCTTGTTATTTTTCTTTATAAAATTTATTTAAAGGAGTTATTACGAATGAGTGATTGGGAAAGTATGACGCTAGTCCAGCTTAAGGAAACAGCTAAGACTTTAGGCATAAAAAATATAAATAAGATGCGAAAAAATGAACTAATTGAAGTTTTAAATACCGCAAATAACTCCATCCAAATAAATAAAGAAAATAACGAGCAGAATGTTTCTTCTTTAGAAGATACGACTTCAGTAGGGGGAGATGTTATTGAGGAAGAAGTAGAACTCGTAGAAGAAACTCGAATGGAGCGTATAACAGGAGCAGGAATCTTAGAAATTATGGCAGATGGTTATGGTTTCTTGCGTGCTCAAAACTTTATGCGTGGGGAAAATGATATCTATGTATCCATTTCACAAATCCGTCGCTTTAACTTAAAGACAGGAGATTGGATTGAGGGAGATATTAGAAAGCCTAAAGAGGGAGAAAAAGCGGGAGCTCTTTTATATGTGCATAAGGTAAATGGGGATAGACCTGATAGGGCAAAGTATAGACAAAACTTTGAAACATTAACGCCAGTATTTCCAAAGGAAAGATTAAAATTAGAGTCAACTAGTGATATTTTATCAACACGTATTATTGATTTGATGGCGCCAATTGGAAAAGGGCAAAGAGGTCTTATTGTAGCACCTCCTAAAGCAGGTAAAACCATTTTACTCAAACAAATTGCCAATGCCATTACATTAAATCATCCGGATGTTTCATTAATTGTCGTATTAATTGATGAAAGACCTGAAGAAGTAACAGATATTCGTCGTTCGATTCAAGGAAAAGATGTTAAAGTTATTGCTTCTACTTTTGATGAGCCACCGGAACATCACAAACAAGTAGTGGAAATGGTATTAGAGCGTGCAAAGCGAATGGTTGAGCAAGGTAAGGACTTAGTCATTTTATTAGATAGTATCACACGTATGGCAAGAGCCTACAACTTAACAATTCCACCAAGTGGTAGAACACTTTCTGGTGGACTTGATCCAGCATCACTCCATATGCCAAAGAAATTCTTTGGAGCGGCTAGAAAAATTGAAAATGGTGGGAGCTTAACAATTTTAGGAACAGCTCTTGTAGAGACAGGCAGCAAAATGGATGATGTCATTTTTGAAGAATTCAAAGGTACAGGGAATATGGAGCTTGTTCTAGACCGTTCTTTATCAGAAAGGCGTATTTTCCCAGCGATTGATATCTACAAATCAGGGACACGACGTGATGATTTATTATTATCAGGTGAAGAAATGAGTGCAGCATATAATATTCGAAAAGAACTTAGCAGAAATCATAGTTCTGAAGTTATGGAAAGTATGATTCAGTCTATGCAAAGAGCAAAAAATAATGCAGAATTTGTTGAGAGAATGAAGAAAAATATGTAGATTTTCTTTTATTTAGAAGCTAACTACTTGCAAAGACAATTTAAGTCTGTTATAATACTATCGTTGTCACAAATTTGCTAGAGTTAAAATTAACATAGAATAGGTTTATGAAAGAGGTGAATCAAGTGAAAAACGATATCCAACCAAAATACGAAGCAGTTACAGTTGTTTGTAACGGTTGTGGAGCAGTTATTGAAACTCGTTCAACAAAAGAATCTATCAACATTGAAGTTTGTTCAAAATGTCATCCTTTTTACACAGGTAAACAAAGAGCAGCATCAGCTAAAGGTAGAATTGATAAATTCAACAAAAAATTCGGAATGTAATATCCATTGGAAAAGGGTTGAGAGGATGGTCTCAACCCTTTTTCTTATAGAATGGAAAGTTTGTAGCTTTCAAGTTCTATAAGGTTAGTTTATAGAATAGGGAGGTAGGCTATGGCTAAAGTTAATATTGGTGGGCAAGCAGTACTTGAAGGTGTTATGATGAAAGGCAGAAGTCATTATGCAGTTGCAGTGCGCAAGGCAGATGGCACAATTGTCACAGAAACAAAAGAATGCAAGAGTATTGCTGAGCGCATTAAGTTATTTAGACTTCCTTTGTTTAGGGGGATGCTTGTTTTTGTAGAGTCTCTTGTATTAGGTGTAAAGGCACTTAATTTTTCAGCAGAGCTTTATGGAGAAGAAGAAACAGAAGAAGAACCAAGCAAGTTTGAAAAATGGTTAATGGATAAACTTGGAGATAAAGGTGAACAAATTATTATGGGACTTGTTATGGTTCTATCATTTGCTTTATCTATTGGTTTATTTATGGTATTACCAATGCTTATTGGAGCAGGAATTAAAGCCTTTGTAGATATTCCACTCTTTGGGCAAAATATGGTTGAAGGATGTATTCGTATCCTTTTGTTTTTAACGTATATGAAGTTAGTGACGAAAGTCAAAGATATTAAGAGAACATTTGAATATCATGGCGCAGAACACAAATGTATCAACTGCTTAGAGCAAGATTTACCTCTGACTGTTGAAAATGTAAGAAGCAGTAGCAGATTACATAAGAGCTGTGGTACAAGCTTCTTATTTGTTGTAATGATTATTAGTATTTTAGTTTATAGTGTCTTTACAACAGAGATTGTGTGGCAAAGAATTGTGATTCGTATTGTGATGTTACCAATTATTGCAGGACTTTCCTATGAATTTATTAGATGGGCTAGAATTAAGCCAAATAATAAATTAGCAAATTTATTAAGCAAACCAGGCTTTTGGCTACAACGAGAGTTTACAACTTGTGAACCTGATGATAAGCAGATTGAAGTAGCAATTGCTTCGGTTGAAGGAGTTTTTAAATATGAGCCTATGTCCGAGTAGCTTACAACAAGGTGCAACAATTTGGGAGGCCATGAAATGGGCTGAAAATTGCCTTAATGGAAGTGGCAGACCAGATGCACATGTCGATGCAAAACTTTTAATGCTCTATGTATTAGATTGTAACGATACAATGCTTTTACTAGATAGACAAAAGGTTATGAATGAAGAAGCATTAGAAACCTATAAAAATTATGTTGCCATTAGGCAAACAGGTGTACCTTTGCAGCATATTACAGGGGTGCAAGAATTTATGGGTTTAGAATTTAAAGTGAATGAAAATGTCTTAATTCCAAGGCAAGATACAGAAACATTGATTGAACAGCTTTTAGAAAAGCTTAATCAAAAAGTAGTTTTGGCGGAAGAGAAGAACTTAATGGGTATTGATATTGGTACAGGAAGTGGATGTATCGGGATTTCATTAGCTCACTATATTTCACAACTTAAGATGACTTTAGTGGATATTTCTAAGCAGGCGCTAGAAGTTGCAGCATATAATATAAAAGCACATCATTTAGAGTCACGTATTGAAACGTTAGAAAGTAACCTACTAGAGCAATATCAAGGTGAAAAAGTAGATTTTATTGTTTCTAATCCGCCGTATATTGCCAAAAAGGATATGGAAGACTTAATGATAGAAGTAAAGGAATATGAACCACATTTAGCCTTAACAGATCAAGGAGATGGGTTATATTTCTATAGAGAAATTTCAAGACTTGCTAAAAACTATTTGAAACAAGATGGTTTAGTAGCTTATGAAATAGGATATGATCAAGGCGAAGCGGTAAAAGACATATTGGCAAAAGAAGGATATAGGGAAATCGAACTGTATCAAGACTTAGCAGGTCAAGACCGTGTCGTTATTGCAAGAGTAAACAGTAAATAACTAGATAAGCAGTAAATTTGTTTAGATGGTTATACAACATAAAATAAAAGTGTATCCATTTATGAAAGCATCAAAGTAAGTAGCATACAATAGAGGTAATGTAAGAAGGTTGTAGGCATCATACGATAGGCTTTTGTAAATGGAAATGACTAGATAAAAGAGGTGTAATATGTTTGATCAATTAGAAGAATTAGTTGAAAAGTTTAATATTATCAATGACCAAATTAGTCAACCTGAAATTATTGCAGACCAAGACAGATGGCAAAAACTAATGAAAGAACACAGTGATTTAAGAGATATCGTTGAAAAATATCAAGAATATAAAGCAACACTTGAAGCAATTGATGAAGCGCTTATGATGCTTGATGATAATCTTGATGATGATTTCCGTGACCTTGTAAAAGAAGAGTTATCTGAAAACAAAAAACGTGTTGAGCCATTACAAAATGAGCTTAAACTTTTACTTTTACCAAAGGACCCTAACGATGAGAAAAACGTTATTATGGAAATCCGTGGTGGTGCTGGTGGAGATGAAGCTGCGCTATTTGCTGCTGAGCTTTATCGTATGTACTGCTACTATGCAGAATCAAACAAATGGAAAACAGAACTTATGTCTTTAAATGAAAATGGTATCGGTGGTTTCAAAGAGGTTATTTTCATGGTTAAAGGGCAAGGTGCTTACTCTAAATTAAAATATGAAAGTGGTGTACACCGTGTACAACGTATCCCAGCGACTGAGTCAGGCGGACGTATCCATACATCTACAGTAACTGTAGCCGTAATGCCAGAAGCAGAAGAGTTAGACGTACAACTTGATATGAACGATGTACGTATTGACGTATGTAGAGCATCTGGTAATGGTGGACAATGCGTTAATACCACAGACTCTGCTGTACGTGCACTTCACGTTCCAACAGGTCTTATGGTTTACTGTCAAGATGAAAAATCACAGCTTAAAAATAAAGAAAAAGCTTTAAAAATCCTTCGTACTAGACTTTTCAATATGGAGCAAGCTAAAGCTCATGCTGAAATGGCAGCAGAAAAGAAAAGCTTAGTAGGGACAGGTGACCGTTCTGAACGTATCAGAACATACAAC
>JAGAVZ010000250.1 GCA_017941635.1 Cellulosilyticum sp. | reverse complement strand
TCTCCTTGCCCTCAGAGATGTTTAATTACTATCCTTAGAGCCTAGAACTTGTGGAGCATTCTAGGGTAACTATATATTCTAAGATAACGTAGCACTCGAAGTGCTCAGGCTATTCAATCAGGCTTTTACAAGCCTCCACCTCAACAAGCTACGCTCGTAGGTGGGGGTTATTGACACTCATCCTTGTTTTTTATATTTTTATTATTATACAATGAAAATTGACATTTTTCTCACATTTTTTTCATATTTCTATATTTTTCAAATAAAAAAAAGAAAAGAGTATTTCTACTCTCTCCTTCAAGCTATTAATTACTTTCATTAGTTAAAGCAGCTATAACTTTATCAGATAGTTTAATCCTGATAACATACTCCTTTACAACTCTTCCTTCCATAGCTAGACAGCAAGGCTTATGATGTGTTTCCACAACATCTGCCGCTGAACTAGTATAGTTAGAATTGTTGCATAAGAATACGCCACCAAGTAAACCTCCAACAAGTATAGATACCATTGCTAATTTTTTCATAAAAAATACCTCCTATAGTTTTAATATTCCTGTGTATTTAAACCTAATCTAGTTATACACACTTAACTTTTAAAATATAAATACTAACCTATAAAATTGGTATTTTTATGATAAAAAGTAAAATGAACCAACAATCTTACCACTCTCTATTTTTACAATCATCACATTCCAAATAAGCACCTGCAACATACGGATTCTCATCCCAATCATAATCAATATCTTCCACTACACTAATATCATCACTTCCGCATTCTAAGCATTTTATTTCATACTCGACAGAACCACAATCATCACACTCTATATAAAAACCTGCGATATATGAATTTTCATCCCAATCACAATCTATATCTTCATTTATATTAATATTTTCACTTTTACAATTTAAGCACTTCTTACTAAAAGCTTTCATAGTATCACCTCTAAAGCATTTTATCATTTCTACATTAACAAAAAAAGAGATGATTATTAAATAACCATCTCTACATCTTCATAGTTTTCGATTTCTACGATATCAAATATATCTGTCGCAAATATAGTATATACATATTCTTGACCTATATCATTTCCCCAAGTTGCTTTAGTAGCACAATGGTCATATCCTAAAATCTCATAAACTACTCTTAAAACTTCTTTCTTACTTCCACAAGTATTTGCTAACTCACAAATCAGTTCTACATCACTTTCATTCCACTCTATTAAACTTTCTAAAGTCTCATTAAAAACTCTATCAAATCCATAATAACTTATATCATTATAATCTTCTAATAAATTAGTTGATTTGTGCAATTCTAAAACTAATGTCTCAATTTCTTTTCTAGTAAAAGTGATTTTTTCAGCACTTATTGCTTTCTTACCCTCAAATTCTATGGTAAATATTCTTCCAGTATCATATGCGTAACCTTTTGCCACATTTTTAGAATCTGAAAAATATAATCCTAATCCTTCCGAAGTTGAATGCTCTCCCATAAAATCCATTGAAAACTCATCGAATTGAGCCGTTGTACCGTGGTATAATCTCATTGTTTTTTCCTCCTATGTTAGAACTAAAGATTTTCTTTAGTGTATATTTATTTATATATGATTATATTTTAAAAAGCCGCACCTTATAAATACCTACACTTATTTTCTTACAGATATGAAATTACCAAATTATTTTTTTAAAAATATTGATTTTAATTACATAATTGTGTTACAATTAAGTTGTAAATAAATAACGCAAAGGAGATTAAAAATATGAAATTAGTTTGCCCAAATAATCACGAACACAAAAGATTTTCAGTAATAGCTCATGTAACTCAAGAGTGGGCTGTGACTAATGATGGTTTCTACGATGAAACTTTAGAAAATTGCGTAGACATATTAGCTCAACCAAATGCTGATGTCTTTGTATTCACTTGTTTAACTTGTGGAGAAGAAGCTATAACAAAAGGTGAAATAGTAGAAGTATTTGCGACTATAGCAAATGGAAACGTACCATACATAGATATATACGACAAAGAAGATGATGCTAGAAATATGATAGACACAATACAAGACAACAAAGAAATAATAGGATACATAAAAGGGTATTGCTTAAGACCCATAAAACATAAATACATATACGAAGATTCTGCTAACTTCTATTACAGCGTAGAAGAGGCTATAGATGCTGCTAAATCTCTTGGAATAGACCTTAAATATCTTTCACCCGTTAAAAGATAATAGAAGATATATGTAGTAAGCAAAAATAAGTCAATAACCCCTCCTAAATCACCTACGGCGAATTAGAAGGGGCTTGTATGTCAATATAAGCCCTATAAGATTCTCTAGTATTTAGGAGTAAGGCATAGCCTTAATATTGTCTAGCCTTAGCGAAAGCTACGTTAAGCGTATCAATACGGCTTGGTGTAATTCCCTAGCACCTTTTGTCGTTCAGGCTCTGTAAACAGTTCTGTGAGGTAGGAACAGTCAACCTGGTGCAAGAAGTATGCTTAACATTGGCGAAGGGAAAACT
>JAGAVZ010000249.1 GCA_017941635.1 Cellulosilyticum sp. | reverse complement strand
TTAAATAGATAGATATCAAAATATGTACAAATGTCAAACGTTAACTCCGGTAACTCATTACAAATGTATACCAAATCTAAAGAACTCTTAATAAGCCCCTTTTCTACTGCATTTAATACCATCTTTCCTGTATTCATTTGCTCCGTATATTCTAATTTTCCATACATCTTTTCAAATTCGATTACTTTTTTCATATCGTTTACAAATTTTTCTACATTATCACTCATGATTAGCCCCCATAGTGGTTTGTTTTTGTCTCAATGATTATATCAACATTTACATTCTTTTACAAACCCTAAAAAGAAACCCACCCAAACTCAATTGAATCGATTTCTTTCTTAAGATGCTATTATTTACTTACGGCTATTAATTGCTGCTTTTTCACCAAACACGCTTTATAACGTTGTTCCAGTTCTTGATATTGTGGGTCTTCTTGTTTCACTTGGCTTAAGTATCCAATTAAATAAGCCAGTTCATGTTCAATACACAAAAGTTGTGATTGCTCACAATTGGATGATTTCTTTTTGATTGGCTCCATTTGCTTTTGCTCATAGGCTTCCAAATCACCTTCAAAACGTTTGATGACTTTGTTTTCAAAGACAAGTAAGCGAGTACATAAACGTTTCATCATATAGGTATCATGTGTAATCAGTAATAGTGTGCCTTGATAACTTTCCAAAACTTGCTCCAATGTCTCTCTCACATGTAAATCCATATGATTGGTTGGCTCATCTAAAATCAAAATATGATGCTTTTGATATAAAGCTTCTTGTACATGTTTTTTAGTACGTTCGCCACCACTTAACGTTTCTTCGTCCCATTCTATCTGACTTACTTGTGGCATATAAGCAATAGATGCATCTCTATACCAAGTATAGTTCCCCTTACTAGGTTGCAGCTTCCCTGCTAAGATTTCTAATAATGTACTCTTGCCACATCCATTGTCACCTACAATACCGATTTTTTCTCCTTCTAGAATCTCTATATCAATTGCTTTTAAAACCTCATCATTACCATATGCTTTACTCATTTTTTGTGCTCTAAATAATACAGACATCTTTTTTACCTATACGCTTTTTAATGCTCTTAAGCTTTATCCCTATTCCAATCCATTATGCACAATAAAAAAAGGCACTTATCCTGTGCCTTTTTTATTTGATTATTGCAAACGGATTGCCTGTACCATTACACTTTTATTGTATAAGCTACACGAAAGCAACCATCAACTTTATTATCAAAAGCCACAGAGATTTTAGCTTAATTTAAGCATCACAAAAAAGCGTTCCTCTCTTCTTTTTTGTTTACTTGTTATGTTTTAAGCTAAAATCATTTTCATGGGCTTTCTCCTTTTCATTTTTAATATTATCAAAATATTAAAACATTTATTCTCTTCTGTCAAGCGAAACTGTTTAATCTCTACGTTCCACTTTACTAACTCTTCTCATACGCCCTTTGATTGGTGTTTTCTGAAGAAGCTTGTAAACCTTTTCACCTTTTCCGTTTAGAATTTCTACATAGGTAGAAATATCTTGTATTTGAATAATCCCAATATCATCAGCACATATCCCTGGTAAATTACAAAGTGTCCCTACAATATCCACAGGTCTCATTTTTGTTTTCTTTCCAGCGTTAATATGCAGTTTTAAAATATCTTGGTGAATCGCTTCTGTTTCAGGAGATGGCATATCAATACGCTTTGTCATTTTTTCTTTAAATGCCTCTTGCATCTGTACATTATTTTCTATTGGTAGTTGTCCTTGTTCTAAGCTTTCCCCTATATAACGTTCAATGGCTGCTACAAAAACTTTTTCTGCCTCTGTAATGAGCATCGCTGCCTTACCTGTTTGTTTCCCTCTACCTGTTCGTCCAATACGATGTACATATTGCTCCTTATCCTCTGGCACATCAAAACTTACAACATAGGTAACATGTTTTACATCAATCCCTCTTGCTGCCACATCTGTACACACTAGATAACGATAATACCCTTTCTTAAAATCTGCCATAACTTTAAATCGATCTCTTTGTTCCATCCCACCATGGAGCATAGCACACGCATATCCCGCTGCTTTTAAATCCTCATAAACCTTTTCTACGCCTACCTTACGATTACAGAAAATCATACAACACTCTGGATTTTCTGCTTGGGTTAAGCGTATAAGAGCTTGCATTTTTTCGCTTTCTTCTACCGGATAGCAGCAAGCCGCCACTTGACGACTGGTTACTTTCTCTGGTGTCATTTGAATATGCTTTGGATGGTGCATCACTGTCTCCCCAAAGCTTTGAATATCCTTTGGTAAGGTTGCAGAGAACAATAGATTTTGACGCTTCTTAGGCAACGCTTCAATAATCTGCTTTACATCCTCCATAAAGCCCATCTTGAGCATTTCATCCGCTTCATCAATAATCAAGTAACGAATTTCTTCTGTTTGAATCGTTCCTTTTGCTAAATGGTCTAATAGACGTCCTGGTGTGGCTACCACCACATGTGTCTTTTGTTTAAGTTCTTTTTGCTGAATGCCAAAAGGCGCTTTTCCATATAACCCAACTGCCTTAATACGTTTAAAACGTCCCACTTTAAAGAAGACCTCTTGGATTTGAAGGGCTAATTCTCTTGTAGGTGTTAAAACTAAAGCTTGTGGGTAACGCTTTTCCCAATCTACTGCTTCACAAACTGGTAAGGCAAATGCCATTGTCTTACCACTACCTGTTTGAGATTGGACAATTAAATCTTCGCCTTTACCAAATGCTTCTAATACTTGTTTTTGTACATTAGTAGGTTTCTCATAGCCCAATCGCTCCAATGCTTTTAAAATCGGCTGACTGAGTGAATAATCTTTAAATGTTTGCATGTATCTTATTCCTATCTTCTTTCAAAAATTCTTGTTCCTCAAGGATTCTTTTTAAATCCCTATTCTTAATCTTATTATTTCATATCTATAATACCAAACAAATTTCTCTTTTACTCTAAGTAAGCTTATACCCGTTTAATATTTCTATTAAATAATAGATAAAAGGCTGCCACATAATGTGTACAGCCCTTTATCTAGCAGTATGCCTATGGATCCTCTAAACACAAGCTTTTTATTTAAAAGTTAAATGCACTTAATAAATCTAATTGATTGGATTCCGTTAAATCCCCTAAGATGCCCAGCTCAGACATTTTATCTGTAACCGTCTTACTTACTTTCGCACGATTTCTAAAGTCTTCCTTAGACATAAACGGACCATCTTTAACAGCTTCTACAATACCTTCAGCCGCCTTATCACCAAGTCCATCAATGGCACTTAAAGCAGGCATAATTTTGTTATCAATAATTTGGAAGTTCTTTGCATCTGCTTTTTCCAAATCAATTGGCATAAAATTAAGTCCTCTTGCATACATCTCTTGGACAATACGCATATCTTTGATGACATCTAACTCTTTCGCTGTAAGGTTTTCTTTTCCTTTCATCATCAACTCTTTCATATGATACTCGAGTCTCTCTTTGCCTTGGCACATGAGTTCATAGTTAAAAGCGGATGCTCTAATACTAAAGAAGGCTGTATAGTATGCCAGTGGATAGTGAATTTTAAACCAAGCAATACGCCAAGCCATCATAACGTAAGCTGCCGCATGGGCTTTCGGGAACATGTATTTAATCTTCTTACATGACCAAATATACCAATCTGGCACGCCATATTCTAGCATGGTTTCTTCCCATTCGGGTTTAAGACCTTTTCCTTTACGTACGCTTTCCATGATGGTGAAGGAAAGTCCCTTATCCATCCCTTGATTAATGAGATAAGTCATAATATCATCACGTGTACAAATAACCGTTGAAATCGTTCCTTTGCCTTCTTCGATTAAGGCTTGCGCATTCCCTAACCATACGTCTGTCCCATGTGAAAGACCAGAAATACGCACAAGGTCAGAGAAACTTTGTGGTTTCGCATCAATTAACATCTGAATAACGAAATCTGTTCCAAACTCTGGTACGCCTAGACTGCCTAGTTTGATGCCACCAATATCTTCTGGCTTGATACCTAACGCTTTTGTGCTATGGAATAAACTAATTACATCTTTGTCATCGAGTTTAATCGTCTTTGCATCAATGCCTGTAAGGTCTTCTAGCCTTCTGATAATGGTCGGATCGTCGTGTCCTAGAATATCCAGTTTTAATAAGTTATGGTCAATGGAGTGATACTCAAAGTGGGTTGTAATAATCGGCGTGTTCATATCGTTTGCCGGATGCTGAATCGCTGTAAATTCATAAATTTCCCTATCACGTGGCACAACAATAATCCCACCAGGATGTTGCCCTGTAGTACGTTTTACCCCTGTACACCCTTCTGCTATACGCTTCATTTCCGCACGGCGTTTATGAATGCCACGCTCTTGGTAATACTTATATACATAAGCAAAAGCCGTTTTTTCTGCCATGGTACCAATAGTTCCTGCACGGAAGGCTTTTCCTTCTCCGAAGAGCACCTCTACATATTTATGAGATTGTGCTTGATAATCTCCAGAGAAGTTAAGGTCAATATCTGGCTCTTTATCTCCCTTGAATCCAAGGAACGTTTCGAATGGAATATCATGCCCCTCTTTATTTAACGGATGTCCACATTTTGGACAAATAGCATCTGGCATGTCACATCCAGAGCTTCCTGCATAAGCCCTAACTTCTGGTGAATCAAAGTCTGCATAATAACACTGCGGACAAATGTAGTGTGGTGGCAATGGATTAACCTCTGTAATCCCTGACATGGTTGCTGCAAAAGAAGATCCTACAGACCCCCTGGATCCTACAAGGTAACCATGGTCATTGGAATCCCATACTAATTTCTGTGCAATGATATACATTACCGCAAATCCATTACTAATAATCGAATTAAGCTCTCTTTCCAAACGTTCCACTACAACAGGATGTAAATCTGGTCCATAAATTTCATGGGCTTTATTATAACAAATCATTCTTAACTCTTCATCTGACCCCTCAATCTCTGGTGGACATTTAGAAGGGTGAACAGGTGAAATTTTTTCAATTTGATCATTGATTAAATTGGTATTTGTAATAACTACTTCCCTTGCCTTTTCAGGCCCTAAATATTTAAACTCATCCAACATCTCTTCTGTTGTACGTAAATAAAGTGGCGCTTGATCATCTGCATCTTTGAATCCCTTACCTGCCATAATGATACTACGATAAATGGCATCTCCTGGATCTAAGAAGTGCACATCACAAGTTGCTACAACTGGCTTATTATAACTTTCTCCAAGTGCCACAATACGTTTGTTGTAGTCTTGTAAGTCTTCTTCACTTTGAGCTGCATATTTATCACTCTCAATCATAAATCGGTTATTTCCAATTGGCTGAATCTCTAGGTAATCATAAAACTGCACGATTCTAGCAAGTTCCTCTTCTTCTTTCTCACGGAGAACCGCTTGGAACACTTCTCCTGCTTCACATGCTGAACCAATAATGAGCCCTTCACGATATTTTTGAATTAAACTCTTTGGCATACGTGGACGTCTATTAAAGTACTCTAGGTGAGACGCAGAAACTAAACGATTGAGATTAATACGTCCTGCTTCATTTTTGACTAAAATAATACCATGATAACTTGGGAGCTTTTTAATATATTCGGTAGAGGTGTCTGTGAGTTCATGTAAACCATCTAAATGATAAATACCTTTTTCCTCAAGCATCTCAATAAACTTAACAAAGATTTCACCTGTACAAGTGGCATCATCTACTGCACGGTGGTGATTTTCTAAAGCAACACCTAAATTTTTGGCCACATTATTAAGTTTAAAATTCCCTAACTGTGGCATTAATACTCTTGCCAGTGCAACTGTATCTAAAATCGTTGGATCTATGCTGATGCCTTGACGCTCCGCATTAGCAAAGATGAAACTCATATCAAAATCTGCATTATGGGCTACCATAACACTGCCTTCACAGAATTCAAGGAATTTTGGTAAAATCACCTCAATTGTAGGGGCACTTATCACCATTTTGTCATTAATACCCGTTAATTTTTCAATTTGATAAGGAATAGGTACTTCTGGGTTAACAAACTCACTAAAGGTTTCTGTGACTTTGCCACCCACTACTTTGACCGCACCAATTTCAATAATGCGATTGTGTTTTGGGCTAAAGCCAGTGGTTTCAATATCAAAGACCACATAGTTACCTTGTAAACTTTGATTGCGTGACTGAATCACCATTTCCTTCAGATCATCTACAAAGTAAGCTTCTACACCATAAATAATTTTAAAAGGTTCATCTTTAGATACACAATGATTGGCAATTGGGAAGGCTTGTAAACATCCATGGTCGGTAATTGCAATTGCAGGCATTCCCCAATCTTTGGCACGATTAATCATGGTCTTGATATCGACCACACTATCCATATCACTCATCATTGTATGAAGGTGAAGTTCTACACGCTTTTCTTCACTTGTATCCATACGTTTTTCTGTAAAGTCTATAGACGGTTTAATTCCTCTTACTGAAGAGATTCCAATCTCATGATCAAACTTATCATACATTGCCATCCCTTTAACTTTATAGAAATTCCCTTTTTTGAGTTTGCCAAGGACATCACCTAACTCTTCATTTGGCACGAAAATTTTGGCTGTAATGGTATCTGTGAAGTCCGTAATATCAAACATAACGATTGTTTTTTCCATACGAATTTCGCGTGTTTCAATCCCAATAATCTTACCATGAATCACCACTTCCCCTATTTCATCCACAAGCTCCGAAATAGGTACTAATTCGCCTTCACATTCACGTCCAAAGAAGACATCTGGGTCAAGTGGCGCTGCTTTACGACGCATCTTAGGTGGTTCTTTCACTTCTTTTGTTTCTTTTTCTTTTGTTTCTTTTTCTTTCGCTTCAGATGGTGTTGGACTTTCAATTTGAGGCTCTTCAATGTTGGTATGTTCTAGTACCGGTGCCACTTGACTCACCACAGAAGAAACTTCTCTTTGCAATTTATGTTCATTTTCTACCATATAAGCCTGAGGCGCCTCACTATTAAAGAATTCAAAGTGAACGAAGACCTCTAAATCAAATCGCTCTTTATAAGCCTTTTCAATAAAACCTTTAATGGGCTCGGTTTTCTTTCTCGCCACAAAGCTATTTTCAATGCCGATCATAATTTGTTGATTTAAGGTACGCCAAGGCTTCCCCTTAAGAAGTGCATAAACCATCTCACTTTGTTCTTCAATTTCCATTAATAAATTGGCCTGATAATGCTCTGTAATATAAGGGAGCGTATAAGCCTCAGTTAACTGATAATGTTCTTTAAACTGAATTGTTAATGGACTATTTTTAAAAAGCTGTTCTTTCATCTGGCGCATCATTTTTATAAGTGATGGCCTAGACAAAAGCTCTCTACTTTCTAAATGAATGCAAAGCTGCTGACTATTTTGGTCAAAAGCTACCTTCGAAACCTCTACTGTTTCAAACAAGCGTCTAAGCTTGTCTTCTATTTTTAATTCTGTCATAACCTCAAAAAAAGGTCTTGATTGGATTTCCATCAGATCACCCGCCTTCATTTTATATTTTATTTGATGAGGACTTTGCGTACATGCACATTCCTCTTATCCTTTTCCCTTATACCATTTTTTTTAAGCAGTTTAAGTTGATTACTAAAATAAACCAATTGCTTTTCTTGTTCCTCTCGGATTGATGTTTTCAAATCTATAATGGTTCCTATGATTAAAATACTCCAACAGGTCCACCAGAATGCATTTAAGAAGGCATATAATAGTACAAAATGGTATCCAAGGAGTAAAATTGGTCTTTTGTAGCGCTCTACGATAAACTGTCCTATTAACTTAGATAAATCCATCAAACTAAAATAAGCTAAAATCGCACTACTACATGCAATCCAAGCTTTTAAATAAGATTGACTGACATATGGCCATAGCATTCCATTAATAATTAGTCCTAGCAAAGTATATTTTGCCATCCTTTTACCCTGATAAGAAAACGGAACAAGTTCCTTATAGTATTTCATAAAATGATATTTTTCTTTAATAATGGTCTGTCTTAAGCCTAATCTATAACCTAATACAATTGTTCCAATATAACTCACTAATACTGCTGCCACTGGAACAGAAGCAATGCTTAAATAATAAACACTCTGAATGATATTGGCATCCGCTCCTGGTATCATTTCAAGAACCATTTCAGTAATTCCATCATCATCCAATAAACTATAACCTAAAATATGGGCTGTTAATAAATCTAAAATTAAAACAAATAAACATCCCATTAAACTTTCTAAAATTAAATCATCTTGTACACCTTGATTTTTTTCCAGAACATAGCCTGTTAAAAAACCAATCCCCAAACCTTGAAACGCATAAACGGCTATCCCTATATTACCAAAGCCAAATGCTACTAAAAGGAGTGTATTGAACCCTGCAATCATGCTAATCTTACGTCCACATCTTAAATAAATAAGTGCCATTGTAATCGGTAAAATCATTTCAACATACAAACTATACCCAATTCCCGTTGGAATGAGTATAAGTCCTAACACAATTTGCAGAGCAGATAAGATGCCACCTTCTGTTATATGTTTTGTCTTCATAGGCCTAAACTCCTCTTTATTTCTCTATCCTATTATAAATTTTTTTGTACCATAAGAAAAGGGGCAGGTCACCTAAAAATAGGATTTCCAAGATTCCCCTTTGATAAATCGGCACATCTATAAAAATCTTCCACTCTAAACACCCTCACTTCTAGTCGTCTATTCATTTACATAATAATAGAATGTGTATAAAAATATACTCTTATATATTTTTATACACATTCTATATCACTGGATAACAATTCCTTATTCAATCATTTTATTGTCTAATGTGAATTTTTCTGTCTGTGAATTCAATTTAAAGTAAAGACTATAAATATCCTTTACAAAATCATATGTACATCCACCCAGGCCATCTGTCCCATACATCGAACTCACTACGACAAGCTCAGGGGAATCATATGGTGCAAACGTTGTAATCCATGTATTTTCATAACCATTTTCTTGTGCTGTACCTGTTTTAGCCGCAATTTCAATTTCAAAGTCTTTAAAATAATCTCTAGCGGTTCCATGATTCCCTGTTGCTACCGCTCTCATTCCTTCATGAATCACTTGAATGGTTTCTTCTTTTAAATTGAGCTGATTATGTATAGTAGGTTCATGTTGTATATAAGTTTCTTTTTCTTTATGATCATAAACACCACTTAAAATGGTCAAGTCATAAAGTGTATGACCATTTGCTAAGCCTGCCATATATCGTGCAATCTGAACAGGTGTATATGCATGCTCCCCTTGTCCAATAGAAGAACTTAGATTATCTCTTGTACTCCATTCCATTTCTACACTTTCAAATTGCTGATCTAAGTAGACATTAATGATACGATCCAGAATTTTGTTAGTCATCACCTCTTTACAGTCTAATGTACCTTGTTCCAAAGCAGTAATTGCTTCTTTAAGTGCGTTACATACTGCCTCTTTATCTGATTGGCCTTGATATTTTTTTAAGGTCTCTGCATAGCCCTCCAAAAAAATTTGTTCTAATGTGCCTTCTGGCATAGACGCTAACATCTTCCTTATTGCTTTCTTCGTCTTGTCATCCGCTAATTGTTTCAGTAATGGATTGAGTGCCTTCTTTGTACGATATTTTAAACTTAATGTCTCATCTCCATTCATTACAGTTTTCGTAAGCTGGTCTGCGTATTGACTTATTCCTTCTGCAAAACATTCCTGATCAGCTTCTATAAGACGCTTTAATATCATTTGCAAATTCTGATTTTCTCTTAATACAAGACTTAATTCTGCATCTATTCTACTTTTAATATAAGGTCTACTCAAATAATCTATCTGACCTTCCAAAGTAGAATCCTCACTACTTCCCAACGTATAGAAACCATTCATTTCTTCACAATAATACTCCAATTCATGATATAAGTCTTCTACACCATCTTCAGTCATATTCTTTAGCCGATTTAACGTACGTGCGATTTGTGTATAGACTGCATTGGTTGGATTAGATACATTAGGCGCTGCTTCTTCCAACTCAATACCTGATTTTTCTCCTAGACCAAATATTTTTGCATAATTACTTAATACTTTAATCCCACCATAAGGCGCGCCATATTTTTCTCCTAAACGATACACGACTTCATTAAAATAATAATTACAGGATACTTCTAACGCACCTATCATATCCTCATTCCCATGTCCATGTCCTGTATTCGCAAAAATCCAACATTTTAAAGGTTCTCCTGCTGCTTTTGTAAATTGGCCACTATCATAGATCATTTCACTCGCCCCAACCACCTCTTCTTCCAAGCCTGCAATTCCTGTAATCATCTTAAAAGTAGAACCTGGTGCTTTAACAGTCTTTAAAGCACGATTAAACTCAATACTACGATTATCTACACCATCATGTAATTTTCTATAAATAGTATTAAAATCTCCCGTAAATTCATTACTATCATAAGAAGGGTAACTTACAAGAGCTAATGTTTCACCATTATTACTGTCTACCACCACTGCTGTTCCACTACAAGGTGTAATATCCATTTGTTCTGGCAAAATTCTTCCTGTTTCAAGGGCTGTAATTAATAGATTTAACAATTGATAATTACCTGACTGGATTTGATGCCATTCATCTTCAGTCCATTCTACAGTCCCCTGCTCCCCAAAAGTTATTAAAAGTTCTTGATCTGTGATGCAACTTTCTTCTTCCTCTAATAGATGTGCGAAATGCATTTTCATGTTTAAATTCGTTCGATTCTTTTCAGGTAGATTACTTTCTAATTGCTCCAAACGCTTTATTTCTTGATTATAAGATTTCTCTATCTTTTCATAGAGTTGCTTTTGTACTTTAGAATTTTCTTCACTCATTTCCCTTAAATCAATTTGACTATTCTTTGCCATAGAGACAATAACCTCTCTACCTGTTAGTGGCGTGGTCTTAGCTGCGCCCTTTAAACGCTCTATAATCCCTTGACTCAGTCTTTTTTCTAATGCTTCGTAAACCTTTACCTGCAAATCTACATCTATTGTTAAGAATACATCATTTCCAGGCACTGCCTCTTGATACTCTTGATTATCCACAACAACCGTACGTCCCACATTATCTACTTCAATTAATTGATTACCATTTACACCTCTTAGTATACTTTCAAATTCGCCCTCTATACCAACTTGACCTATAATATCATCTGCATCATACCCTTCTTCTTTTAAAGCCTCATACTGGCTAAATGTAATCTTCCGCATATATCCCATAATGTTTCCTAGCGGCTTACCATATGGATAATAACGTCTGCTACTAACCTCCGCTGTAATAGCAGGATATTCTTCTTGATTTTCTTCAATCGCAGCAACCACTTTCATACTAACATCCTCTGCAATCGTTACCTTTTTATATTTTTGATATTGCGTTTGACTAATTTGAATACGCATGGCTAAAATTTTTCTTTTTTCAACCTCACTAAACTCATCTCCAATATTATAAATCTTTGGACTACACAAATACTCTATCAATTTTTTTGCAGATAACTTATAGAGTTCTAATTTATCCTCATTATCATTATAGGGGACATAATTGGTAATAAACTGATGAATACTGTTTTCATCTTCTGTTGTATAAATAAAAGGTGGCCTCTTGGAAATAGGAATATTGTCAATATACTCTTGGTCTTCTTTTTCCAATAGATTAACAACCTTCAATAAAATCTCATTAGTATTCACTTCTTTTCCCAATTTTATATCTGGGTCAAATTGTAACACATTAATCGATTGATTCATGACCAAAGGTTTTCCATAGCGATCATATATAATGCCTCTAGGTGCTGGAATCTCTACTTCTCGCTGAACATTGGAAATAACCATGGCTAAATAGGTTTCATGCTCAAGAATTTGAATCCCATAAAAATGATAAATAACAATTGCAAACATTATCGTAATGACTAACATCATATAAAATAATCGATCTGTCAAAAAACTAAATTTTTCTCTAAATGGCAAACGCATCTGCTTCCTAACCCCTTTTTTCTCTATTATTTAACAATTATATCACCCAGAAATATTTTTCTCAATTATCTAAATATTAAATTTATAGATATGTCGACATCTATCTCTATCATCCTCAAAAAGCATCGAGTAGGAGGATAATCATTAATTGATTATCCGACCTCTCACACCACCGTACATACGGTTCCGTATACGGCGGTTCATTAAAGAATTAATGTATCAATTGATATCTCTTGG
>JAGAVZ010000248.1 GCA_017941635.1 Cellulosilyticum sp. | reverse complement strand
CGTTCCAATACTGCACGATAACTTTCGTCAAAGATTGGAAAATTAAAATCAAATAGTTTACCTAAGGAATTAGTGATAACATTTTCAATACTATTTTCTCCAACACTTTCACTAAGTCCCGCATAAGTTTCACAGATAAAGCGTAATTCTGTAGTATATTTACTCATTTTCATTACTCCTTTCTGTATCGTTATTATCTTCTACATCAACTTCGTCATCTAATTCACGATAATCTTCTCTAAAGTTGCACCAAATATCAAGTCCAAACATTTCATTAATTTGTTTGCAAGCCTGTCTACGTGCTTCTAGTCTTGAATAACGACTAGCAACAGTGCCACCATTATTTCTAATAGCTTCATCAGTTATAAGTCGCTCTTTCTTAACAGTGTTGATGTTTGAAATACCAAGATATGTTAATGCTTCGTTCCAAATCTGAGTCTTAAGCTGATAAATTTGGTCTGCAACATATGGTGCTTCTGTTTTCAAAACTGTAAGACCATTAGTGTTTAAGTCGCTTTCACCAAAGATAACAGGTACATTTCCATCAAAATCTTTATATAGATTTAACATGGTCATACGTTCTTCTTCTGAACATTTAATAAGGACAGGTGTTTTCTGTGCATTAGCATTAACATCAATTATTCTATCTAAATTGTACAATCTCTTAGAAAACATTTCAACATCTAATTTAGAATTAGTATGCATGAAATTGTTATAAATGATAACACTATCTTTATCAGTAAGATTTTTGTTATAACCATTAGTTGCATAGGCTCTTCTGTTGATAGGTATTCTGTACACGTTTAATTTGCCACTTATTGCACACTGTAGACCCAAGTAACCTAATTCTTCATCATTAAAGAATACAGCTTTACCATCAGCAAATAAGCACATTTCTAAAAATCTAGCGTCAATACTTGAAGGTAGATTAGTCCATTCAAACATTGATAATGCTAACTCTGTTAGGCGATTGTAATACTGTATGTATGTACGATTATTCATTAAAGCACTTTCAACAAAAGTGGTTTTTCTTTTTCTTCCCATAGTTCTCCTTTCTAAGTAGGCGAATTATCAAGTGAATAGTTTCCTACTTCTGATGGATTTCTCCAAAATGTAATACCATTATCATAGATAGAAGCTATCTTATTAGTATCATCACTAGGAGCATTACTTTCAAGGTTAATGTCTATAGTTTTAACATAAGTCCAATGTGGTCTTACATTTCTGTTAGGCACTTTTACTCTGTGAGTTGCATATCCATAACAGTTAAAGAAATCATCAATGATACGTGCATTATTAGGATTTACATATTCTTGATAGCCACAAAAGTCTTTCTTTTGCATAGCCATTTCTAGTGACCCATCAGCCGAACCTTGTGCATGATAACGATTAATACCATGACTAATTATTTCAGTTAATGTTCCTGTTATACCATGTACACCACTTTTTAGCATGCCTTCATAACCTTTTGACATCATTTCAGCACCTTTTTTACTAAGTTGTTTGGTTACAGGTGTAAGCATTTGTGAACCTGCTACAACATCACCTATACCACCGCTTAATACACTAGAAGCTACCTGTGTAGCCAATCTAGTTTTATTTTGTGCTAACCATGCTTTAAAACTGTCTGTAATATAACCTGTTAAAGGAAAATCTGTTAATAAGGCACTTTCTTCATAATTAAATGCTCTATCTTTGTAAGAAACAGGTACAGCTTTAAAACTTGCATGTTCCATTAAATTTGAATAAATATTAAAACGTATACCTTGGTTACCAAACCATTCAAAAGCATATTCCCTAGTATTACCATCTGATGTACTAATAACAAATTTATTGTACGGATAAGTTAATAGCTTTTTATTCTTAGGAGTATAATTTCCTAATGTTGAAGGAGTGCTTTCAAAATAAGTATAATTCTTTGTTTCTTGTGTTCCTTCTAGTACATCACCACTTGAATAATTTGTAAGAAAATCATTTGGCACAGGATAAATACTTACAATAGACTCTGCCAATCCTTGGTCATTTAACTCATAAAGAAATTGGCCCATATCAATTGTAGATTTTACTACAGTGTAAAAAAGGGAGTTCATTTGATGTTCAATCACTAGCGGTGGAACAGGTATTTGGTCACTTACATTAGTCCAAATATATTGACCGCCTATAATTCCAGGATTTCGTATTCTTTTATATGGCGTTACAAGTATACATGAATAAGTGTCAAAGTAATTTGTCTGATGTATTTGACTTCTAAAGTACTCACCTATATTAACAGGTTCGGGAACAATATTATCTCCTGCTACATCAGTTGCACTATGCTCACGCTCTACGAAACTCTGCAACAGTGTAACATCAAAGAACCATGTCTGTATAACATCTATCTCATATGTAATCTCACAAACTGTGTTACTAACATATTCAATATTATTAATAAAAGCATAGAACCACTTGTTACCATAAGCAGTATTCTGAAACATCATATAGTTGCAATCATAAATATCATCAGCTAGCTTCTGTATTCTTAAACTACCTTTAGTATATCTCTGATAGCTTAAATTACTAAGCAAGCACCCTGCTTTAGTTTTACTTTCAAAATAAGAAGTCTGACTAGATTTATTTGCAAAGTACAAAGTATGTGCATATGTATTATCAAGTGGAACGCCTGTAAGTAGTCTAACAGTTGTATTAGGTTGTATATACATATTAATACTTCCTTTCTACTTATTAGGACTACATCTATATTTCAAGATGTAGTCCATGAAGTCAATTAATTATTCCTGCTTTTGAAATG
>JAGAVZ010000247.1 GCA_017941635.1 Cellulosilyticum sp. | reverse complement strand
CTACCATACCTCTTTCATCACATAAATCATAGAAGTATTGGTCATGTTGATAGTGTGCTAAACGAATTGTGTTTGCACCCATTTCACAGATAAGGTCCATATCTTCTTCATGGTTTTCTTTAGTGATAGCATTACCAATTGCTTTATGGTCTTGGTGTCTTGATACCCCACGAAGCGGATAGCTTTCACCATTTAAGATAAAACCTTTTTCTGGATCGATTTCAAATGTACGGCATCCAAAACGAGCGCTTACATTGTCAATCACATTACCATCTTCCATTAATTTTACTTCTACTGTGTAAAGGTATGGATCTTTTGTTCCATTCCATAAATGTACATCAGAAATTGTTGCTACAATACCATTTACATCAGCAGCAGTTGTTTCTTCACCAATCACTGTACCATCTTGTTCTTTGATTGTATAAACTAAAGTTTGGTTTTCTTTGGCATTTTGAACAAATACTTTAACTTCTACCTTAGCATCTTTTCCTTCAACTACTGGTGTTACCATGATTCCAGGACCACCATAGTATTCTAAATCAAAGTGAGATTCGTTTACTGCAATAATGTTTACATCACGGTATAAACCACCATAGAATGTGAAGTCTGCTACTTGTGGGTAAACAACTTCGTTTACACTATTTTCTAATGCTACAACCACAAGGTTTTCTTGTTCTAATACCTCTGTGATATCCACTCTCCATGTAGAGTATCCACCATCATGGTGAGCAAGTTTTTTACCATTTACATATAAATCTGCAGAAGCATTTGCACCTTGGAATTCTAAGTAGTACTTGTCTGCTTCTGGTAACTCTGCTTTACTTAATTTGTTTGCATAGTAGCAAGTTCCACGATAGTAGTCATTTCCACCATCTTGTCCATCAATGTTATTCCATGTGTGTGGTAAATCTACCCAGTACCATTTTTCTGGCATTACTTCTGGAACAGCTGTTGCTTCTTTTGAGAAAGCCCATTTTTTATTGAAGTTATAAATCTGTCTCATTCAATTGTCCTCCGATATAAAAAAATGTTTGTAGTCAATATTAGAACTTTTTATATACATTAAATCCAAGTACATAATCACCCACAATTTATTGTTGTACAAATTCCAATATGTATACCTAAGCAAGTTACTTTTTAAAATAACTCTGCAAGATAGACCATTTGCTTTTAATCATCTACCTTGCACAGATTATTTTAATTTTAAAACACCCTTTGACTTTTTTCCTTTAAAGCATCCCTTTCCATAGATAGCTTGTTTCCTATTGTTCTCTATATGTCAGCTTTTTTACTCATTAACTTTACTGCTTTAAGCTTTCTAAACTCCTTATTTGTAACAAAAAAGCAGACCACGAATGGTCTGCTTTTATTTATAAAAATTAATCACCGCTGATTAATAATTTATTTAATTATTTTGCTGCACGTCTTCTTCTAAGTTCAGCTGTGTTAGATTCAACACGTTTTTTGCTTAATGGATATAAGAAGATGATTACAAGTACAAGTACTACGTAAGATGCAGCTGGTACTAAACATGTTACATCATAGATTTTATTTACTACTTCTGGATCGAAAGCTGTAGCTGTTGTGTAACCAACCATTGTAAGCATAGCCCCTGCAATACCAGATGAGAACCCTTGTCCACATTTTCTAGCGAAAGAGTAAACTGAGTAAACTGTACCATCAGCACGTTCACCTGTTGTTACTTCTGTATCATCAATTACGTCTGCAAGCATAGCCCATGTAATTAATGAGAAGATACCCATACCAATCGCACCAATTTCATAGATAATTGTCCAAATTAAAGCATTATCTGTATGAAGGAAGTATAGTACGATGAATGATGCAGCTTGAATAACTGCTGCAAAAATAGCAACGTTTTTACGTCCAAATTTGTCTGAAATTTGTACTACGAATAATGAACATACTAAAGTAATTACAACAGTAAGTAAACTTGTTGTTGAAATTAATCCTGGATTGTTGAAGTAGTTTGGATAAATGTAAGACTGCATGTTTGAGTAAGACATTTGTCCAAGTAATGATACTAATGAAAGTAATACGATACCAAGTAAAGATTTGTTTGTTACTAAGCTTTTTAATAAACCAACTAAATCAAATTTCTCTGTCTTAGTTTCAAACTTAACACGTTCTGTAGTCATGTGGTAACATACCATGAACGCTACGAAAGCTGCAACTGAGAAACATCCTGCTGCAATTGTAAGTCTTGTATCTGATAATACACTTTGACCTTGGTCATTTGTGTAGTATACAAGTGATGGAAGAATTACGTTAACAAAGATGATAACGAATTGAGTACCAAGTGTTCTCCATTTAGATAACTCAGCACGTTCTTTTGGAGAATCTGTAATAGCAGATGCCATTGATCCGTAAGGAATGTTGATACCTGTGTAGAAGATACTTCCCCATAAGATATAAGTTGCAAACATCCAAATAACTTTGAATGTCATGTTCATGTCTTTGAACCAAGAAGCATACATTAAGAATGATGCTAAAGCAACTGGTCCAGCTACTAAACGAATAAATGGAGCAAATTTACCTTTTGCTTTTGTTGGTGCACGGTCAACGATTTGACCCATTGTTACATCTGTAAAAGCATCTACGAATCTAGCAATCATCATCATAGATCCAACCATAGCTGCTGATACACCCATAACGTCAGTATAGAATTTTAATAAATACATACTTGAAAGGAAGAACATAAGGTCACACCCTACGTTACCCATCATGTATGAGAACTTGTCTTGGAAGCCAAATGGCTTCACATTTTTATTTTCCACAGTAAGCCCTCCTCAAAGTGTCGCAAATAATTAGTGTGTCAAATATTTATCATAGTTATACTATACGCCACTTGTATACAAGTGTCAACAGGTTTGTCATTTTTTTGTCAAACCTAATAAGTATACCCACTTTTTTTGTGTAATATGCATAAAAACATTGCTAGTACAACCCATTTAAAATCAACACCATCAACAATTGCATTAATTTTTTGTACAATTTCCAAATAGATTTCTAAAATTATCCATTGTATAATTCTATATGTATACAAGTTACACCGCCAAACATATATAATACACTACTTCACCTAAGGTTTATAAATCGACCTATAAGGAGAAATCTATGAATCAAGTAAATACTTCTGCTTCTTACGAAGTAGTCTATAGTACTTTAAAAAAACGCATTCTTCATCTAGAACTTATACCAGGAACGATGATGAGTGAAATTGAAATTTCTAAAGAGTTTTCAGTATCCAGGACACCCGTTCGTGATGCTTTTAAGGCTTTGGTTAGTGAAGGTCTTTTAGAAGTCAGGCCACATATTGGGACATTTGTTACACTGATTGACTTAGATAAGATTTCAGATTTACTCTATATTAGAGAAGTAATGGAAAAGGCCATCATCAAAGATCTTGCCTTATCCTTTAATCCATCTCAAGAATTTAAATTGAGACATCTCTTACATACGCAACAATCTTTAATCGAAAACCCTTTATTATCTAATCAAGAATTTGCTATGGAATTCATTAAATGTGACTATGATTTTCACCAGACCTTATATACATTAGCCGGTAAGACAAGTTTAATCTCTTACTTTAGCTCAATTAACTCTCAATATGATCGTTTTAGAACCTTCTTAAACTTTGAAAATAGAGCAAATGCCGATAAGGTTTATCACGAACATCTTAGCCTATTAGAAAACATCAAAATAAAGAACTTAGACGAATTAGATTCTATATTAACTCATCATATTTACGATGGTTTCAACAATCTCAACACACTTATGTCTGAGTATCCAAATTATTTTAAAACCTTAGGCTAATCTCCTTAGATTTATTCTAATAGGGTTATTCCACTAAGATAGTCTTTCTTTAACACAACAAAAACGGATGAATGCACTAGTTACAAACTAATGTATTCATCCGTTTTTACTATCATTATTTCACTTTCATCAATATTATCTAATCTATCTACTCATATCAAAACGATATTAATTTAACAATTTACTAAGAATTCTTTTCTACTATTAAATTTCCTCTTCTTTTATCAATCCACATGTTCTCCACGACGTTTCCTAAGCTCAGCTGTATTAGCTTCTACACGTTTCTTACTTAATGGATAAAAGAAAGCAATTACAAAAGTAACTACGATATATGAACCAGCAGGCACCAAGCAAGTAATATCATAGATACCTTTTACAACATCTGGTGCAAATTGTGTTTCTGCTGTATAACCAATAACTGAAAGCATTGCCCCTGCAAGACCTGAAGAAAAGCCTTGTCCACATTTTCTAGCAAAAGAATAAATAGAATAAACGGTACCATCAGCACGTTGATGTTGCACCACTTCTGTGTCATCAATAACATCTGTAAGCATTGCCCATGTAATCAGTGAAAAAACAGCTGAACCAATAAAACCAATTTCAAAAATAACTGTCCATACCCAAATATTAGTTGTTTGGATAAAATATAAAACAATAAAACTTATTGCTTGAATCACCATACTAAAGATCGCAAGATTTTTTCGTCCAAATTTAGCTGATAAGTTTACTACAACTGTTGAACATAATAATGTGATTATAATACCTATTAAACTTGTGAATGAGATAGCTCCTGCATTATTAAAGTAGTTTGGATAGATATAAGTTTGCATATTAGAGTAAGACATTTGCCCTAATAGTGCAACTAAAGAGAAAACAACAAGTGCAATCAATGTCTTATTAGTAATAAGACTTGTAACTAATTTTCCTATACTAAATTTTTGATTTGTACTTTCAAATTTAACACGTTCTGTGGTGGTATAGTAACAAGTCATAAAGGCAATAAAAGCAAGAATAGAAAAAAGTCCCGCTGCAGCTGTTACTCTTGGACCTGATAAAACACTTAGCCCTTCATCATTGGTATAATAAATAAAGGTTGGTATAACAACTGAAATTAACACCATTACAAATTGTGTACCAATAGTTCTCCAGTTAGATAATTCTGCACGTTCTTTTGGGTCATCCGAAATAGCAGATGCCATTGAACCATAAGGAATGTTAATAGCTGTATAAAATACACTTCCCCATAATAAATAGGTGAAAAACATCCAAAAGATTTTAAAGGTCATACTCATATTTCTAAACCATACAGCATACATCAAAAATGATGCAATCGTAACTGGTCCAGCAGCCAAGCGAAGAAATGGCGTGAACTTTCCTTTTACCTTAGTAGGCGCACGGTCTACAATTTGTCCCATTGCCACATCTGTAAACGCATCCACAAATCTTGAAATCATCATCATAGAACCAACGATAGCTGCTGACACACCCATTACGTCAGTATAAAACTTTAACAAATACATACTGGCCATCATAAACATAAGGTCGCATCCCATGTTACCTACCATATATGAGAGCTTATCTTTAACACCAAAGTTCCTGAATTGCTTTGTATTCTCCATAGTTTCCCTCCCGGACATAATTGCACCTGCACTTGTTCTAATGATACATAGGTGCTTTTGCAATTCTTTACAATTAATTTTGCTTAATAAATAAGCCAAGTTAAAAAATCACCTTGGCTTACCTATTGTTTATGAATAATACTATTTGTAATTTGGCTAAATCTATGTATTAAGATTTTAAGTTCAAATTTTCTAACTTTATATATTTTTTATTTCACTCACTATACTCATTAAGACACTTTTATCATCTAATATTTATATACAAGAGTTGTATACAAAATTTGTATTGCTATGCACACTTCTTATTCTATAAATTAATCATACTCATAAAATAAGAAAAGGCTTGTAAAACTAACGATAAACGCTAATTTTACAAGCCTTTTTATATAGAAACTTATATATACACTTAGTTGCGACACTTTGATTTATATAAGCTTACTAACTTTTATTATTTACCTTCGATAATTCTTTGGTTTTCTTCGATTTTTTTCTTATTTAATGGATATAATACAAAAAGAATAATTGTACTAATCACATAGCAAACTGCTGGAACTGCTACACATACTGTAAAGATAGCACTTTTAACTTCTGGAGTTTGAACAGCAGCTGCTGAATTGTAACCAATGAAAGCTAATGTCCATCCACCGATACCACCAGCTAAAGCTTGAGCAAGTTTACGTACGAATGAATATACAGCAAATACTGTACCATCTTTTCTTTTACCACTTTTAACTTGGTAGTGGTCAATGATGTCTGTTAAGTATGCCCAGCTTACTAATGTATAGTAACCAAGTGCAATATTAAGCGCAAATTGTAATCCAATAAATACCATTGGGTTGCTTACTTTTAATATAAAAATAAGTGCGTAGAAGAAAGATGTAATTGCAAGTGCCACTGTACCTGCTTCTTTCTTACCAAATTTACCTGTAATTTTACCTGCAAATGGTGCAATTAAGAACATCGCTACTGTCTGTGCTAACATAACTAATGGCATTAAACTTACATTACCAAAGTAATCTAAGAATAAATATTGATTTAATGCCATACCAATTTGAGCTGCTACTAATGTAAGTAAAGCAGTTGCAATAACAGCAATAAATGCTTTATCTTTTAAAAGGAATTTTAAATCTTCTACAATAGTATTATCTTTTGTTTTTTCTACTACTGGAAGTTCAATACGTTCTTCACAGAATTTATCAAATACAAAGTAACAGATTAATGCAATTACACCAAATACTGCTGCTACGATTAAGAATCTTGGACCACTTGCTACTGTATTACCAGCTGCATCTTGTACATAAACAAGACTTGGTGTAAGCATACCAATTCCCATACCAGCAACCACACCGCCTAATGAACGGAATGTTGATAAACTTGCACGTTCTGCTGCATCACCACTAATAACAGATGCCATAGAACCAAATGGAATATTTACACCTGTATAGCAAATACTACCCCATAATAGGTAAGTAATTGCTGCATATGCCATCTTGATAGGCATAGACATATCTGCAATAAAGTAGTTGAACATTAATGTACTTGTAATAACTACTGGAATACTGAATCTTTTAATCCATGGTTTAAATTTACCATTTTTTGTTACTTTTGAGTTATCACAGATTGTACCCATTGTTACATCTGTAAAAGCATCTACACATCGTGCAATTAGGAATAATGTACCCACAAATCCTGCACCAATACCTAGTACTTTTGTATAGAACACTAATAAGTAACTTGTTGCAAATTGGAATGTGAAATCATTTGCAATGTTCCCAAATAAGTAACCAATCTGGTCGCGTTTACCAAAAGGACGTTTTTCAACTTTGTTTTGTGAACTCATCTTAAGTCTCCTCATGTTGTCGTTGTTGTTAAACTTATCTTAACACGTTCCTTATTGTTAAAGTTATAACATTTTACAGCATATTAGTAATATTTTTGTGTTAATTGCTTCATTAAACAAAATCTAAAGACTTTTATATTTTTTTCTTGTATACTATTACCGTATTAAACAATACATAAACTTACTTTTTGCAATCATAAAGGAGGCAATATGCTTTCATTTCACGAAAACTACTTATTTATAAAACACCTTTTGAAAAATGCGTTTAAGATCAATGTAAAATTATTAAAGGCACCCTATTCTTCCCTTATTGAAACAGATTATGGTCTTAGGAAAATGTTTTGGAAGGACTTTAATTATAATGAT
>JAGAVZ010000246.1 GCA_017941635.1 Cellulosilyticum sp. | reverse complement strand
GTATGATAATGGTCAAGTTTTTGAAGACTATGCGCTGCACCTAGGCACGGCCGCGAATCCAGCGCAGTTTAAAGCAAAAACTACTTATTATTTAAGATTCTCTGCAACTAGACAAGATTCTAATTTACAGCCAGCCTATGGTGGTGAAATTAGTAATTTTGATTTTTCTCTTGTTTTATATAAGGAGAGAGGTTCAATTAGAGAGGCTAGTCATACCGGTGAAAAAACTCAGACTATCGAGAAATCATTAAATCTAGGCCCTTATCAAGAGGGAGTAAACAATAGAACTAAAGAGTTCACTATAGTATTTACTCCTAATGAAGATTATAACTATTTATGCTTCAAATTAGGAAGAATTGGTTATGACTATATTGTGCAGGCTAGAAATCCTTTTGTATATAATGGCCCAGGTGCGGCAGGTAATACATTAGATTTTGATGATAATGGTGATGTATGTATTGTTAATTCAATTTTAGAAGTCGGTGTTTCGGCAGTAGATAAAATTGGAATACAATCTAGACCAGGAGCATTGTTCTGTGTTAATAGAGAACCAATCAGATTGGGTCGTAGTGGAGTATATGAAATCAATAATGGAACTCAAATTAGCTTTGTTGGTGTAATGGCTCCTAATGGAGATGATACTACTAAGATACAAGATTTCATTTTAGATTACGCTTATACGGTTTAAGGAGGTTAAGATTAGATAATGAGTATGTATAGCTTCTATGGTGGAAAACAAGGACGTACTTATGACCTAGTGGCTCACTATGATAGCATTAAAGATATGGTTGACCTCTTCCAAAAGGGCGGGTCTTATGTAGATGCTAATTATAATGAGTATGTCATTATAGATACACTTGTTAATAAAAATGAAAAGTATAATAGAGAGAATGGTATTATATTTAGAAGAGGTTTAAATTATAATGAACCTTTTAACAGACAACCAATTGAAGGTTATTATGTTAATAATGATAATACCATTACTGAAAATGATACAGAAAGTGTAACACTGATTGCGGCGGCACTAGATATTGTATATGAAGATTATGATGCACCTACTACCGGTAGTTATCGCGTAACAGCTCAAGTGCCAAAATATAAACACTATGAATATAAAATTAGCAGAGTTGACGGTGTTTTAGCAGCAGATGTTAGATTTAAAGACTTAAAAAGAGAAGATGATAGAGAAGTAGTTACTCTCTATGGTGAAGCTGGTGTAAAATATACTGATACTGATCCAGGTGAAAGTGGTGGCAGTGCTTTGTCATGGACTGGATATGTACCTAAGTATACACATTACAGTTATGTCCTGGTTGATAACGCGGGAGACACCAACGCCGCAATAACCGCTTTAAAAGATAAAGATAAAGCACCTTTAACTATATTTGCAAGAGTATGGAGTGAGTTTGTTCTGAATCCTGGCGGCGGCGCTGTTTACGTGGGACAAATAGTTGGTCCTGAGGGAGATTCACCTGAGGTTGAATTAATTGATTGGACTAGTTTCCAAGATGAATATGTTCACGGTGATAATGTAGATGCTGCAAAGGGTGAATTACGTGCTTCAAGACAAGCTGGTTATGTAGAAGGTGAAGGATTTTATGATGACATTCAATATGGCTATTGTAATCTTCGCGATGCTCAAGGCAATATTGTTGGAGCAAAGATAGGATTTGATTTCCCTTATACAGTATTTAACTATACTGCTGAGTCAGTATCAGCCTATGGACCAGATGTAATTGAGGTTGCTACTCTTCCTAGCACTAAGCCTACTAATCCAAAGGCTTATTATAAAGTTGGTGATGACTATAATCTTTGGGACGAAACAAGAAAAGTAATTGATAATACAGTATATCCTGTTACTTATATATATGACCCTTGTTTCGTTAAGACTGAAATTTGGGCAGCTGAATCAGATGGTGATGGTGGATATAACTACACCAATATGATGCGTGAATATGCAGATTCTCAAGGTCATACTTTTTATAAAGATTATCAGATGTTTATTCCAAGAGGAATACATGGTATTGATTTTGAGAATTGTGATGTAACAAATGATTTTGAGCTACGTTATAGGTTAAGAGATTACAGCAGCGATCAGAACAATAAAGAAACTGGAACTGTAGGAGATTATATCTCGCTTGGCCGCCTGAAAGTAGTTAAGCAGATTACTCCAGATATTTCTGTTGTAGACCAAGCAGAACGCAGTTATTTAGTTGTTACTTATTACACTCTTGTTGATCCAGAACATCCAGAAACAAG
>JAGAVZ010000245.1 GCA_017941635.1 Cellulosilyticum sp. | reverse complement strand
TTTACGAGAATTTGTAGTATGATTAGGGTAGTCCATAGTGATTATCCTTTCTGTTAAGTTTTTGTGTGGTAACTTTAGCTTAACACAGAAAAGTCACTATGGGCTTTTTTATTTAGTTCAATTTGATTTTACAATGAGCCGTAATCTTTTTTTATATCCATTCTATCTTATAAATTAATTTCAAGCATAACTGGGCAGTGGTCTGAACCTAAAATGTCTTTGTGAATTTCTGCTCCTACTAATTTCTCCTTGAGGCTTTGTGAAGTTAAAAAGTAATCAATACGCCATCCCGCATTTTTTTCTCTTGCTTTGAAGCGATATGACCACCAGCTATAGGCGCCTTCTAAATCTGGGTAGAAATAGCGGAAAGTATCAATAAATCCAGCTTCCATTAGCTCACCAAATTTACCTCTCTCCTCATCACTAAATCCTGCATTTCCTCTATTTGTCTTTGGATTCTTTAAGTCAATTTCTGCATAAGCTACATTTAAATCACCACATACTACAACTGGTTTTGTAGTTTCTAAACCTTTTAAGTAAGCTCTAAAATCATCTTCCCATTGCATACGGTAATCAATACGTGCGAGTTCACTTTGTGCATTTGGTGTATAAACTGTCACAAAGAAAAAGTTCTCAAACTCTAATGTAATCACTCTTCCCTCTGTGTCATGTTCTGCGATTCCCATGCCATATGCTACACTGATTGGTTCTTGCCTTGTAAAAATAGCTGTTCCTGAATAACCTTTTTTCTCTGCATAGTTCCAGTATTGATGATAGCCTGGTAAATCTAACTCTACTTGCCCTGCTTGGCACTTTGTTTCTTGAAGGCAGAAAATGTCTGCACCTACTTCATTAAAATAATCCATAAAGCCTTTTTGAAGACAGGCTCTAATCCCATTTACATTCCACGATATAAATTTCATCTGTTTTCTTCTATTAGTCCTTAATTTTTTCTAGGACTTTCTTCTCCTATTCATATTTTATTTAATGTAATAAACGCTATATTCTATAGATAAACGTCCTTGGATTGATGCATTATACTACCTTTATAATAAAAAAATTGAGTATGAATAAATCTTTACGCCTGTTTATCTATATTTCGTTTTATGGAATGATTGTATAACCCTTCCAATAATTACCCTTATTATATCATATCCACTATATTATTTCATTTTCAGCCTTTCCATATTCTCTTCATCTATACAGAGACCATCATCTCTATTTTTGATAGGTTTTATAGTTTTAAAGTATTTCCTCTATATACTCGATTACATTGTTATTTAATAAGTAATTTTCATGGTCAATATCCTCAAAAATCTTAAGCTCTGCATCGCTAAAGCATTCTGCTACTTTTTCTTGCAATGCACTATCTAACGTATGGTCTGCCTTAGAGCCAATCACATAAGTTGGGCATTGAACCTTTTTGGCATAATCCTTTGCCTGAATATCATTTGATATAAATACTTTAAGTGGTCCCCAAAAAATCGGTATAATCTTGTTATATAAATCTGCCAAGTCTCGATATGCTGATAAAAGGATTAATGTGTCACAAGACCTACTGCTTGCTAAGTATGTAGCCATCCCCGTTCCATAGCTATGTCCCATCACAATAATCTTTTTATTTGCATAGCGTTCTACTGCCCAATCATATAAATCTGTTGCAGATTGCTGCATTGATTTTATATTCATTTTCCCCTTGCTTTCTTGAGTACCATAATAATCTACCGATATAAAAGGACACTCAAATTGTCCCGCATATTTTCCCACAGAATTATAGGCAATGTAATTTGAACCACCAAAAAATAAAATAATACAATCTGACTCTTGCTCCAAATGATAACCATATCCTGATAAAGTATCACTAAATTTAATCGCCTCTGGCTTAACTGTAATATCATTCATCTTCTTAGCACTCTTATAAAAAGAATAACTAATTGTCTGCATTATAAAATTACATCCAAAACCAATCATTAATACCCACATCAAGAACTTTAGTATGCCTCTACTAATCTCCACCTTACTCCCCACTCTCTTAATCTTATAATTGATTTCATTCAAATCCTAATCATATGAAGTGCTCTATATTCTAGTTCCTATTAGTAGTCATGTCCATTATGACAAAAGCTCTATTAATTCACTTAACTTCTTGATTTCATAGGTTGGCTTGATACTTGGGTCTACTTTCTTCCATTCTATGGCGTTGGGATTAAAAAAACAACTATCAATCCCTGCATTTTGGCTTCCTTTAATATCTGAAAGCAATGAATCTCCCACCATTAACACTTTACTTTTATCCATTACATTCATTTCACTTAAAGCATATTCAAAAATACCAGCATCTGGTTTACTGATTCCTATTTCCTCGGAAATAAATAATCTTTTGATAAAAGAACGGAAACGTGTTTTTTCTATACGGCTTTTTTGCACAGCTGCAATTCCATTTGTTATAATCGCTAATTCACATTGCTTACTGAGTGCTTTACAAACTTCATAAGCACCCTCTATTTCAAAAGCCATCTCCCCTAAATTTCTTTCGTATAGTTTACTAAGCTCACTTCCTAAGTAATCTACCTTTATTACCTCTACTAATTGTTCAAAACGCTTGACCTTTAAAGTAGCAACATCTGTTTTTCCTACTTCTAATGCTTGCCATAAAGCATCATTTATTTCATTGTAGACCTTAAAAATATTGTCATTATAACCAATCCCTGCATCCTCCATTGTTTTTCTAAACGCATGAATTTCTGCTTTATCAAAATCTAATAAGGTGTTATCTATATCTAAAAATACTACTTTATATTTCATGTTTCTTCCTTCTTTATATTCATTTTTTTGCAAAAGCCTATACAGTTCTTTTTATTTACTTTCTCTATTCTATAGCCTCATTATTATTTTAATCCTAATGCTCTACCTATTTAGAATGCCTTTATTAGGACTAAATATGCCCTCAAGTGATTATTTGAAAACCTTTTTAATCTCTAACATTAGACTAGTCGTTATGTATATTGTGTTAAATAGTCTATTAATCCCTAAATAATGCTTCTACTTCTTTTGGTATTTCATCTTTTAATAAGCTCCCATACTGCGTGCGTGAACGATCATGCCCCTCTTTTAATGTATACTCAACCTCAATCTTGCTTTTATTTGTATGATAATCTCTATAATGCTCTAATACACACTGCATTAATTGTTGGTCGGTCACAACAATCTGCTTATCCCATTGCTGCAAGGTCATTGTCTCTATATCTTCTGGCATAACTAGTAATTCTTCATAAATCCCTTTCCTTCTTAATAGCTCCATTCCTTTCTCATTGTCACTTGCAATAAAGTAGCTTTCGATAGGTTCACTTGCATTGGCTGTTGCATCAGGCTCTGTTATTAATTGAATATCTACATAACATGAGGGATTCGTTACTCTATTTTCATCAAAGTATTGTTCACTTAAACAATAATTCTTTAGATTTTCTATGAATTCTTCTAACCATATTTCATCTGATGCACGTTCAATGACAATAGGCTCCTTGGCTATGTTACTTAATATGATAGATGTAATCTTGGATGAATCTATTTTGTACAAATCCATTTCTTGTATTCTAACCTCATTGCTTTGAAGTACTGTCTCAAATAGCTCATCATAGGGTCTAATATTTTTATATGTCATTTTCTTTTCATGGCCATTCTTATTGATAATCGCATACTCTATATCTACCATCCATGTTTCAATAGCTGGTGATTTATAGTCTTCTAGCATCTTTGCTACATCTAGCGCTTCTTGTATATTTTCCTTTTCTTTTAAAACATAATGATAATCTTCAATAGGCCCCCCTGTAATAGCAAGTTGTATCTCCTCTATTTCATCTACATCATATGAAATATCTTGCTGACATCCTGTTAATCCAAATGCGAGTATTAAAATAGCTATGTACTTTATGATTTTCATTGCATTCCTCCTGTTGGTTTATATATGGTTTCATATCTAAGCTGATTTAACTTAGAATACTCCATATTGTATGTTTGCTTCCTGTCTCAACTTTATTTTAATTCTAATGCACTAAAATCTGTTTTTCATAACGATTATGCCTAGGTAAATCTTTTTTATATTCCCAACACTTAACTGCAACATCTCCTTCTTTTCACTATCTATTTACCATTGTAAACTGTATTTTATTATTTTTACAGTATTCAAATCATTATCAAGTACTTTTATTTAAACTAAAAGAGCAGACTTACTACTGTAAATCTGCTCTTTATACTAATCGAGTTTATTCATCTATTACTATACTACTATTTACTCTACTTAATTCATTTAATGAATCATTCTAGTTTATGCTACATTTCTAACATTCCATTTGATAAATACAATCAAGCCCACGTTCGCTACTGCTGTAGCTAGTAAGATGATACCTACTGGAATACCTAGCTCTATCATTTGTCCATATAATAACTGCCCTGGTGCCACACTAATTGTTGCAATGGCTGTTGAAAAGGCTGAGACACGCCCAAGCATTTCGGCTGGTACTTCTTTTTGAATAAAGGTAAGGGTCAGCACATTAGAAAGGGCTATCGAAAACATAATCGCCATTCCACCGATACCAAATAATCCTGCTAGTAAATATGCATTTCTATTTGCAAAACCGACACCTGATAGAATCAGCACCCCACCAAGCATTGGGAAATAAGTTTGATGTACTTTTTGAATCGTAAACCATTTTGGCCTCATACTAATTAGCATACCGCCTAAAATCATACCTAATACACAGATGCCTTCTACAATCCCATAAACCTGTGATGGCAAAGCTAATTTTACATTCATAAAATAAGGTGCCACAATGGATAGAATAGGCACTAAGAAAATGTTACATAAAGCATAAGATGCAATAATTCCAAGTACCACTTGCTTTTGGGTTTTTAGGTAAATAAAATTCTCTTTCATATCTAAGAAGGAAGCCTTAGTAAAATCTAAAATAGAAAATCTTTCTTTTTGACTTTTTGTTTCTACTGTTTCCTCTACTTTTATATCTGGAATATCTAAAAATAATTCCATCACAGCAGACACTAAGAAACTCACTGCATTAATCGCCACAATCACTTTAATCCCTAAAATGCCATATAAAATCCCTGCTAATATCGGCCCAACAAAATTCACAATAGAACCCACTTGATTGACAATACCATTTGCTGATGTCAGATGCTCTTCCTCTACAATCTGTGGAATAGAAGCTGTTACTGCTGGTCCATAAAGAGTAGCTGCAATAGAAAGTAAAAACATCACTGCCCCTACAATAAAGGTATGGTCTTTTCCTTGGAATAAAATGATGGCATAAATTCCAATCACAATGGAACAAATAAAATCTAAGGCCACCATAATCTTTTTACGATTGACTTTATCTGAAAGACGCCCTGCAATCGGCGCAAATAAAATATAAGGTAAAGTGGATATCGCTAAAATATTCGCAAAGGTCGCTGTACTCCCTGTAAAATCTAATAGGTATAGAGACATACAAAATCTTTGGATGGCACTTCCAAATAAAGAGATAATCTGCCCTATGACGATTATTAAAAAATTCTTATTAATCATTTAGCCCCCTGCTTAATTCGTACTCAACGCAAATTGGGTAATCCCCCGTTTCATTTTTGATTAAATCTGCTTCAATGCCATAGATTGTTTTTAAAGTCTCTTTTGTAATCACATCTAACGGCTTGCCTTCACAAATAATTTGTCCTGATTTTAGACCGACAATATGGTCTGCAAATCGAAAGGCATTATTGATTTCATGCAGTACAATAATCACTGTAATTTGCTTTTCTTTATTGAGGCGCTCTAAAATTTCAAGCACCTCTAATTGATAAGATAAATCCAGATAAGTTGTTGGCTCATCTAGCATAATAATCTCTGTTTCTTGTGCAAGCGTCATCGCAATCCATGCACGTTGTCTTTGTCCCCCTGATAAGCAGTCTACTTCTCGATCCGCAAAATCTGAAAGACCTGTTTCTTTAATAGCCCAATCAATGACTTCTTGGTCATGGCTATTTAATCCGCCCATCATCTTTTGATGTGGGAAACGCCCAAAGGCTACAAGTTGTCTAACGGTTAAACCACTTGGACAAGTTGGCCCTTGTGGTAAGAAAGCCACCTCTTTGGCAATCTCTTTTTCTTTCACTTTTTTAATATTTTTACCATTAATAAAGATATCTCCGCTAACTGGTTTATTAATTCTGGCAATAGTTTTTAATAAAGTAGACTTACCGCAACCATTTCCACCAATGATGATATTGATTTTACCCTTAGGTAAGCTTAAATTCATATCTTTGATAATGGTATTATTTTCGTAAGCTACTGTTAGATTTTCAATACGAATCGCTTCCATCCTACTTCTCCTTCATCATTAAATAAATGAAATATGGTACACCGAAAACAGATACGGTAATCCCTACTGGTATCTCAATGGGTGAGAATAAATTTCTAGATACACTATCCGCAATCAGGATAATAACCACACTAATCATCGCTGAAACGGTCACAAAGTGCTTATGATAAGAGCCTACAAGTTTTCTTGCAATATGTGGTGAAATCAGCCCTAGAAAAGCAATATTTCCTGCAAAAGCTGTAGCAGTTCCTGCCAAAACAACGGCATAACTTAAAAACTTCTTTCTTTCTTTTTCTAAATTCATCCCTAATGAAATCGCTGTTTCATCAGAAAGATTTAACACATCTAGTTTTTTGTGGTTCATCATCACAAGGATATAGAAAATCACCACTATTGGAATAATGACTTTCACATAGCTCCAACCTGAACCCCATAAACTTCCTGATGTCCAAACCAGTACTCTATTGTAATCGCCAACGCCTCCTCTAAATGTAAAGAAAGAGATAAAGGCATTGAGCCCTGCATTCAGACCAATCCCAATTAATAATAGACGTCTTGGCTTAATCCCATTTCGGCTAGAAAGCATATAAATCACAAACGCTGCCACACTAGCCCCTACAACTGCCATAAAAGGCAATACAAAAATAGAAAGTGAACCTAATTCGCTATAATAATTGGCTGTTTGATACGTAATAAATAACACAGCTGCTACGGCCGCCCCTGCATTAATCCCAATAATCCCAGTATCGGCTAAGTCATTTTTGGTAATCGTTTGAAGGATGGCACCTGCTGTTGATAATGCAATCCCTACAAAGATGGCAACTAACATTCTCGGAAGTCTAATGGTCATAATGGCAATATTTTGCATCTTTGTCCCATTTCCAAGTAAAACATTTATCACTTCACTTACCGATATCTGATAACTTCCCCAGCATAAGCTGACTGCAAAGGAGATAAGGACTAAAAGTGAGAGTAGAATAACTACCAATATTTTTTTATTTTTCTTCATTAGCCTTTCTCCTTTCTAGCAATGGAAATAAAGAATGGAATACCCATAAGGGCTGTAAATATTCCAATTGGCATTTCATAAGGTTCCATAATGAGTCTTGCTGCTAAATCTGCATAAGTTAGAAGCACAGCACCTAATAAAAAGGAGCATGGAATGTTTTTTCTATAATCCTCACCTAAAACTTTACGTACAATTTGAGGTATAATAAGCCCCACAAAGGCAATATTTTTTCCAACAGCTACTGCTGCTGCACACATTGGAATCATTAAGAGTAATGTTTGAAGACGAATACGATTTGGATTTTGCCCCAGTCCAATGGCCACATCGTCTCCAAGATTTAATAAGTTAATTTTGGGTGATAAAAGCATTGTTAAAATAAGGCCAACTCCCCCTACAATCAAAACAAGACTAAAGTCTGTCCAAGTAACATTTCTAAACCCACCTGATACCCAAAAACCTATCATCTGAGATTGGTTAGATAAAAGTCCAATAATCGTTGTAAGGGAAACAAAGAAGGTACTCATTGCTGTCCCTGCTAATAAGATTTTGGTAATCGAATGACTATTTGCCTTATTAGAAATAAAGAGTAAGACAATAATCCCTGTAATCACCGCACCAATTAAAGCCGCAATCATTACATTCGTTGTATTAATGGCAATACCTAGTGCATAAAAAATTGCAATGACCAAAGTCGCCCCTTGACTCACCCCTAAGATAGAAGGTTCTGCAATCGGGTTTCTTGTCACTCCTTGAATCATACAACCTGTTACACCTAATATCCCTCCTGTCATCACTACAGAAAGTGCTCTTGGCATACGGACATCTCTAATGAGCATGAGCTCCATTTTTTCACTATAATGAAAGAGACTATCCCAAATATCCCTCAACGCAATAGGAACTGATCCTAGCCTTACGGCTAAAACCAGTCCCACTATTAAGAGTAACAAACTGCTTATACTAAAAATGAGTATACGTTTATTACTTTGTTCCATTTAACATTTCACCTATTTCATTGATTAATAATGAACGTCCGATTGGACTATAACCTTGGTTGAAGTATGGCGATGATTCTAAAATAACCACATTACCTTCTTTAACAGCTGGCATATTGTTCCAGATTGCATTTTGTTCAAGTGCTGCTAAATCTTCATCTGTTGCAATACAGAAGATATAGTCTGCATCGATTGCTGCTAATCCTTCATAAGTTACAACTGGAAGAGAGATATCTGTTTGCTCTGGCATACCTGCTGGTTTTTTAAGACCCATATCGTTGTATAAAACATCTCCAAAACCTGCACCATCAAATACGAAGAATTGTCCACCACTTGCTAAGAATGAAAGATATGTTGTATCTTCACCATATTCAGCTTTAATGGCATCTCCAGCAGCTTTTGCATCTGCTTCATATTTTGTTAACCATTCATTGGCAACTTCTTCTTTATCAAATACCTCGGCAAAAGCCTTTAAGTCTTCTTTCCAGTTTAATGCTTCTAATTGAATCATCACTGTTGGCGCAATTTCGCTTAATTGGTCATACATTTTTTCTTGAACAGTTGAGATAACAATTAAGTCTGGATTTAAGTTCATAATCGCTTCAATATCCATTGTATCTTGCATGCTATAACCTAAAATAGTTGCACCTTTTAATGTTTCTTCTAAATAAGAAGGGAATCTTGTATAATCATACGCATCACTGTTTGCTGTTCCGACTACTTTGTAACCTAAGATTGATAACATATCACTATTACCACTTAAGTCTACGATTCTTTGAGGTTCAGCTGGAATTTCCACTTCTCCTCTTACGTCTGTAACTGTTACAGTTGCTTGATTTTCTGGAGCTGTTTCAGCTGTATTTTGATTGCTACTTCCACAACCAACAAGCATTGCTGTTACTGTTCCAAAAACAAGTAAGCTTTTTAATAATTGTTTTTTCATATTATCCTCCGTCTATTTTTGTCCATTCATTCTAGTCTATTAATAAGATATCTCTATTTTCTCCACATCTAGCTTGCATAATTCTATATTTATAGCAACTTATGGTTTTTCTTAGCTAAATTCTACTTACACTCTAAAACTTCCTAAATGCTTTTATATCTTATACGCTATATATAATGGATGATTTATTTGTATTGGTTATCTATTTGTCATGTCATCATAATATATGATAACAATTATCATTTCAACATTTGCATCTCTTATGATTATTTTATCATCTTATCTAATAATTTTTATATAACCTCTAACTCTACCTTTTATTCCTCATAAATTAGATTACTAAAATAAACTTCAGCCTATACATCTCTCCACATATATCATAAAATAGTCATACTACCTAATACACTAGGAGATTTTATGACTATGAAAATGACAGCTCAGTTTCAACAACAGGTTTTAAAAGAAATGACTTTTTCCCCTTATCCTATGAAAGGGTATACTCTATACAAAAATAATACCAAGCCAGAACTTGGCTATTTTATGAAATATAGTCGCGAGGGCTATTATGACTTTGGCATTGGAGACTATACCATTTGCAATGATTTCTCACTTGCCTTTGAACATAATGAAGAACTCATGCGATTTGGAACGGTTTATATGGGTGAAACAGAATTTAAAATAGAAAATTCCTCTATTTCTTCCTTTACACCTTCTTCCTTCTTTGTAATCGAAAAGCATATCAAAGGCAAACAAGTTTGGCGAAAGGGGCAGCACTTTCATGGGGCTGAAATTACTGTTTACAAAAGATATTTTGATGAAATCATCAAGCCTCTTTTTCCTGAAACTATTAACTTTAATGACTTTATCGCCAACCATACCTATCGCTATCTTCCTTTAAATATTGCCTCCATTATCCAAAGCCTTAGAAGCCAAGGGGAAGCTCAAACTTTAACTCCTATCTATTTAGAAAGTAAAATTATGGAATCTATTGCTCTTTTATATCAAGAAATTCATGCTTCTCCAGATAATACGTTTTCTAATCAACTAGATTATGGACAAATTAAAATAGGTCAAAATCGCTATATTACCTTAAGTGCTTCAGATACTCTAGCCCTTCAAAAGGCTTATGATATTTTAACCAAAGAAGCTTGTCATCCGCCTACGATTCATAATCTTAGTAAACGTATCTTTTTAAATGAACAAAAGCTTAAAGCAGGATTCTTAGCTAAGTACCATATGTCTATTGGTGAATATACCAAATCTATTCGCATGACAACAGCAGAAAATTTACTTTCTACGACTGAGCTTAGTATTAAAGAGATTTCAAAAAAGGTTGGCTATCACCATAGTGGTAACTTTGTAAAAATGTTTAAACAATATCATGGTATGACTCCACTTGCTTTTAGAAAATTAGGACAAAAATAAGGAGGTATCACGAAATGCGATACCTCCTTATTATTTTGGCATATTCTAGTTCATACAGGTGAAAAAAGTACTTCTGGAAGAATTTCTTTTTTCCGATGACTGAGCGGATGTATTTTACAACATCACCTCTTTAAATTATTCCAAATCTTGTATTTGCATATTTTTAAGTTGTTGATTCTTTTTAAGCTTTTCTCTACAACCAAAATAAATCGCTAAATAAATGAGCGTAGGAATATTACTGACTATAAATAGGATAATACTTGTTCCTACTATTTTACCTATATTCTTTGATGGAAGCGTTTCTCCTTCGCCTTCAACCTTTTCAATAACCGTACCATCTTCAGTATGAATAGTAACTGTTGTACTTGTTTCATTAAAAGCTACCATCGAACCTACTATAATAAGCGAATATCCAATACCTAGAAGTGGCATAATAAGTCCCCACCACTTATTTTTTCTAGATGATAAAAAGATTTGTAAACCAATGATCAAACCAAATCCAATAATTAAAACCATTAGAACTGAAACGAGATTCTTCATTTCTTAATCCCTCCTATTTCATTTTTTTATATTCATGAATTAAAATCTTAGCTGTATCAAAATCTATCTTTTCATTTAAAGCTAACCTTTTAATAAGGGCAATATATGGTTCTTGATTTCCTTTCTCACTCATTTCTATCTTCTGAATTAGTTTATCCAATCTCAGACGTACTGTAGGATAAGTCACCTCGTATTGCTTCGCCACTTCTTTTAAGGAGCCTGATGCTAAAATAAACTTTTTAATAAAGATCAAATCTTCATCCTCTAAGTTAGCCATCCACTCTGGCATCACTTCTACCACCACTCTATCTCCCCTCTTTAACATTATTAAAGAAATACTTTAATAAAATTATACTAACTTTAATAAAGTTAAAGTATTTTTTTATATTTTTTTTATAATTATATGTACCCATATCAACGTGACATTGCATACTGCCTCTCTATTTTATAGCAAAAAAATTCCCTCCTTATAGTAAATGGTTTTGTTATTTAAACTTTCTACTATAAGGAGAGATTTCATTAAATATTAGATTCTATAAAGCTTTGACTCATTAAAATAAATTTGCAAAGCAATATCTCGCAAGTTCCATTTCATCTTCAATAGAAAATGGCATAGTCTCCATATCTTTTTGGACAATGTGTGTTTCCACATCTCCTGTTGGTAATGTATTTTTTTCTAAAATACATCCAATAAGCTTTACTGGTGGCTGACCACAACATCTAAACTGAACTAATTGCATCTTTGCATAATAAATTTGGTCTTCTACCTTAAACACAAATGTCTCAAGTGCTTTATTATAACCCCACTCATCATTTTGTAATGTAGATAAATAATATTCTTCCTTTTGTAAATCTGTATTTTTCATTGGCACTTCAAGTACTTTTAATGGGTCTTTTGTAATATCAAATGCTTTCATTTCTGTCTATCCTCTTCTGTCTTATTCATTTCATATATTTTTACTTGTTTAGAAGTTAAGCTTAGCATTATTTACTTTATCACGCTCTAATAAAGTCATATATTCTGCCTCCATCTTATTATCATATTTAACTTTTATGATACACATAGGCATTCTCTTGATTATAATTTTCCATACCTTCGCAGTTACTCCTGTCATATGCTTTCTAGTTTTACACACTTAATATTACACTTTTTTGTGTTATACTAAAAAATGCTTTCTTTCTCGTGTTGTACACTGCTTATTTTAGTATACAATATCCCTCCTGGTTAAGTATAGCCATTCAATCTATTTTTAACAGCATTATTTCTAATAAAAAACCACCTTAGTTTAAGTTATCTAACTTAAACCAAAGTGGTCTTAATCTAATTCTTTTATTCTCTTTTCCAAGTAGCCTTATAAATTACTTTTTCAGTCTGTTTTTTAATGCCTGACTTGCCTCTTTGATATTCAGCATTTTCTTAGCAATTTGACTGACGCTATTATTGTTTTCTTCTACACTTGACATGAAATTTCGAGTAGCTTGTGTTTGCTCTTCTGAAATGACTGCAATTTCTTCTACTTGTTGTGTTACATCTGAAATAATTTGTGAAACGTGATTCATTTGATTAGACTGTTCCACTAGGTTTGTATCAATATTTTTAAATGCCCTTTGAACCTCTTCAAAACTTTTTTCTACTTTTTCAATCAATTTTTCGCCTTCTTCAGTGGCTAAATGTTCTGTTTCTGCTTCCCTTAATACAAGCGTTGTCTTATCTTTTATACCTTGCATAACAGTATAAATTTCCTGAACTGTACGCAAACTTTGTTCTGCTAACTTTCTAATTTCTTCAGCAACAACTGCAAAACCTCTTCCTGCTTCTCCTGCTCGGCTGGCCTCTATGGATGCATTTAGTGCTAATAAATTAGTTTGATCTGCAATTTGTGTAATCCCCCCAAGAAAATGACTGATTTCTTCTATGTTATCACTTAATACTTTAACTGTTGTTAATGTTTTTTCTGAAGCCGAATAAATTACACTCATTTGTTGAGACATTTGATTAATATGCTGATGCCCGTCTAGAACGATTTCATTGGTGGCTTCTGAAATTTGAGTTAGATTTTTTCCAAACTGATTCACTTCAAGAATTTTATCTTCGGTGTCCGTCATCAACTTACTAATAGATTTTAGTCCTTCTGCTTGATTCATAATCCCAGCTGTCATTTCTTGCATAGCACT